>NZ_JAAGPP010000109.1:0-32111 GCF_017104975.1 Burkholderia sp. Ac-20344 | reverse complement strand
GGGCCGGCTGGCCGCTCGCGCGACGGCTATGAGCGCCGTCGT
This sequence comes from Burkholderia sp. Ac-20344, assembly GCF_017104975.1. Classification (NCBI taxonomy): domain Bacteria; kingdom Pseudomonadati; phylum Pseudomonadota; class Betaproteobacteria; order Burkholderiales; family Burkholderiaceae; genus Burkholderia; species Burkholderia sp. Ac-20344. Next base: position 32,069 of record NZ_JAAGPP010000109.1, on the reverse strand, counting down.
CGCGGCGGCCGGCGCGCGCGCCCTGCCCGCACGTGCGTTCCTGGTCGGCATGATGGGCGCGGGCAAATCGACGCTCGGCCGCGCGCTCGCGGCATCGCTCGGCTGGACGTTTGCCGATAGCGACGACGAGATCGAGCGGCGCACCGGCCAGCCGGTCGCCGCGCTGTTCGAGAGGGTTGGCGAAGGCGGCTTTCGTCTGCTCGAAGCGCAAATCGTCGACGAACTGACGCAGCGCCCTAACGTCGTCGTGGCGACCGGCGGGGGCGCGGTGCTGAACCCGCGCAACCGAGCGCGCTTGAGCGGGCGCGGCTGCGTGATCTACCTTCATGCGGATCCGGATGCGCTGTGGCGCCGCACGCGCGACGACACGCACCGGCCGTTGCTGCAGGTGGCCGCCCCGCGGCAAACGCTCGCCGCGTTGTACCGTATGCGCGACCCGCTGTATCGCGAATGCGCGCATGCGCTCGTCGACACGACCTCGCAGGGTGTCGCGCGCACGACGGCCGACGTGTTGACGGTGCTGCTGGCGCGGATCAACGCGCCGGATTGAAGGCGCACGCGACGTGCGCTCGCTTCCCTGCCCTCGAATCGATGGCGAGACGCGTGAAGGTGGCGCGGACCTTGGGCATCAGGCACGTTTTCGAAGCGGCGAGTTTTGATTTTCAATCGTGCTATTGTGATAAGAAAAGTTATCCGGATAGGTGAATCGTTTTATCCAACTGGGTGTTCTGCGACAGACAAATCGGCTCGTCCAGCTGCAGGAAAATCGGTCGCTTCGGTGAGATCGCGCCACGCTTCAACATTCGCGCAGCGCATCGAGGCGACGTCGAGCGCCGATCGGCCGAGCAGCAGACGCCGCGGCAATATCCGGCCACGGATCGTCCACTCCACGCCTCCACGTCCCGACCGGCCGCGCTGACCGCCGACAACCGCCCCGCCCCGCATTTGTTCCCGCGACGCAAGACTGTTGCTCCACGGCAGGTGTTCGAGATCGCGACCGGCGCGCCTACAGTTGGCCCATCGGATTCACGAATCCGGTCGGCACTGAAGCCGGACATCCTTCACCTATCGAGGCAAATCATGAGCGCATCCAAGGTCATCATCGTCACCGGCGCGTCGCAAGGCATCGGCGCGGAAACGGTCAACGCATTCCGGGCCCGCGGCCATCGCGTCGTCGCGACGTCACGTTCGATCGGGCCGTCGAACGATCCCGATCTCGTCACCGTCGCGGGGGACATCGGCGATCCGGCCGTCGCGCGGCGCGTGGTCGACGCCGCCATCGAACGCTTCGGCCGCGTCGACACGCTCGTCAACAACGCCGGCATCTTCATCGCGAAGCCGTTCACGCAGTACACCGCGGACGACTATGCGCAGGTCACCCGCGTCAACCTGAACGGTTTCTTCCACGTCACGCAGCATGCGATCGCCGCGATGCAGAAGCACGGCAGCGGCCACGTGGTCAGCATCACGACGAGCCTCGTCGATCACGCGAACAGCAACGTGCCGTCGGTGCTCGCGTCGTTGACGAAAGGCGGATTGAATGCGGCGACGAGGTCGCTCGCGATCGAGTATGCGAAGGCCGGCATTCGCGTGAATGCGGTGTCGCCCGGCATCATCAAGTCGCCGATGCATGCGCCCGAAACGCATGCGACGCTCGCGTCGCTGCATCCGGTCGGCCGCATGGGCGAGATGAGCGACATCGTCGACGCGATCCTGTACCTGGACTCGGCGCCGTTCGTCACGGGCGAGATCCTGCACGTCGACGGCGGCCAGAGCGCCGGGCATTGAGCCGCGGCGTCGAAACCGCGAGCCGGCGCGCCTATCGCGATGCGCCGGCCCGTTTGGCGCGCGTCCCGGCCGTGTTCCCGGCCGGCTGCCTGGCAGGCGCGCGCGCCAGATGCTCGACGAGAAAGTCGACGAACACGCGCACGCGCGACGACAGAAAGCGCGCATGCGGATACAGCAGCATGAAGGGCCGCGACCGGCCGCCGAGGCCGGGCAGCACTTCCACGAGCGTGCCGGCGCGCAGATCCTGCTCGACGATGAAGCGATAGGCCTGGAACAGCCCCGCCCCGCTGCGCGCGAGCGTCACACCGGCGAGGACGTCGCCCGACGTCCCGTAGCTGCCGCTCGTCGCGACGTCGATTTCCTCCGATCCATCGTTGAACAGCCACGGAATCGGCCGCCCGCTGCTCGGCAGCTCGAACTGGATGCATTCGTGCGCATGCAGATCGTCGATGGCGGTCGGCATGCCCGCGCGCTTCAGGTACCCGGGCGTTGCGACGACCACGAGTTCGGCGTCCTCCAGCTTGCGCGCGACCAGGCTCGAATCGGCCGGCGCGCGTCCGCGGATCGCGAGATCGTAGCCTTCCTCGGCGAAATCGATGTTGCGATTGCTCAGGTGGGTTTCGACATGCACGTCCGGATACCGTTCGCGAAATGACGGCAGCAGCGGCAGCACGCGATAGTGCCCGTACGGCGTCGGCATGCTGATCCGGAGCAGGCCGGCGGGCGTCGCCTGCTGGCCGGTCGCCTCGCGCTCCGCGTCGACGAGTTGCGACAGCGCGTCGCGACATTGCTCGAAATAGCGGCGGCCGGAATCGGTGAGGCGGATCTGGCGTGTCGTGCGCACGAACAGCCGCACGCCGAGACGCTCCTCGAGCCGCGCCACCGACCGGCTGACCGCGGCCGGCGTGACGCTCGCCGCGTTTGCCGCCAGCGTGAAGCTGCCGAGTTCGGCAGCGAGACAGAACAGCTCGATGCTGCCCAGCAGCAGATCGTCGAATTGGCGTTGCATGGTGCGGTTCCTGCCGTCTCCGGCGTATGGCGCGCGATGGAGCCGAGTGTGCATGAATCTCGCGCAGGAAACCAGCGGGCACGCATGGCGCGATTCGTTACACCGCGTCGTGAATCAATTGCGCAGCCGACATTTACCGGCTTCGGCTGCATGACTACAGTGGCTCGCAGGCAGCACCGATCGCCCGAACCCTTTTCCCGCAAGGAGCACGACATGACCGTTGAACAGAAGCTGGCCGAACTCGGCCTCGCGTTACCCGAACCGCCGAACCCGCTCGGCAGCTATACGGCCGTCAGCGAAGCCGGCAACCTGCTGTTCGTCTCGGGACAACTGCCGCTCGTCGACGGCAAGGTCGCTTATACAGGCCGCGTCGGCGAGCAGTTGAGCGTCGACGAAGGCAAGCATGCCGCCCGGCTCGCAGCGCTGAACGTGCTCGCGCAGATCCGCCGGCACCTGAACGGGTTCGAACGCCTGCGCAAGATCGTGCGCGTCGAGGGGCACGTGAGTTCGGCCGACGGCTTTTTCGGGCAACCGGCCGTGATCGACGGCGCGTCGGACCTGTTCGCCGCCGTGCTCGGCGGCAAGGCGGGCCACGCGCGCTCGGCGTTCTCCCAGCGCCAGTTGCCGGCCGACGCGGCCGTGATCCTCGTCGTGATCGCCGAGATCGACCCGGCGTGACTCATCGGCTGCCCTGCGGGGCGGCCAGCCATTTCCCGGGCCGTTTTCGCCCGCCCTGCCCGGATTCGTCGCCCCTCGAATATCAGGGATCGATTGCCGGAAAGCCTTGTCCGGCAAAGCCGTACACGTTCCAGATACATTGAAATACAAAATATCGTATGCGATTGAATCGAATGCGCTTGACATGGGTGGTTGCCTCGACGAAACTCCATCGCATGCGATCTAGTCGCATCTGAGACAAACCAGCCAACTGACGGAGCCAATGATGAGCAAGATCGAAAAAGTGCTGTACACGGGCAAGACGCATACGACTTCGGGCGGCCGCGACGGCGCGGCACGCAGTTCCGACGGCCGACTCGATATCCAGTTGTCGTCGCCGGGCAGCGCCGGCACCGGCACCAACCCGGAGCAACTGTTCGCGGCCGGCTGGTCGGCCTGCTTCATCGGCGCCATGCAGCTTGCGGCGCGTGCCGCGAAGGTGACGCTGCCGGCCGATCTCGCGGTCGACGCCGAAGTGGATCTCGGCACCGCCGGCAATGCGTACTTCCTGCAGGCCCGGCTGAACGTGAGCGTGCCGGGGCTCGATCGCGACGTCGCGCAGCGCATCGTCGATGCCGCGCACCAGACCTGCCCGTATTCGAAGGCGACGCGCGGCAACATCGACGTCGACATCCGTATCGCTTGAACGTTGCATCAGGCGGCCGGTTGCCGCCTTGCCGAATACCCGATTCCCATTCTTTCTTTTCGAGGTGAATGATGAAAACCCAATTGATCGCTGCCCTTCTCGTCGCTGTTTCCGCATCCGCTGCCGTACCGGCGTTCGCCGATCAAGCCGTCGTGTCCCGCGCGCAGGTGCGCGCCGAGCTCGTCCAGCTCGAACGGGCCGGCTATCGGCCGGGCCGCGCGAACGATCCGCACTATCCGGACGATCTGCAGGCCGCGCTAACACGCATTCACGCGAACGACACCGCCGTGGCCGATGCAGCGACGTCCGGTTACGGCAGCGATGCCGTCGCCGCGACGCAGTCGGGCAGCCGGCCCGCGACGCGGATCGCCGAGCGCTCGATCTACTTCGGTCATTGAACGAAACCGCGCACGGCGCCGGCCGTCGGCGCACGGTGCGCAACCGCTGAATCCCCATTTTCTTGTCGAGGTGAATGATGAAGACCCCCCTGATCGCTGCCCTGCTCGTTGCCGTGTCGGCCGCCGTTGCTGCACCGGCGTTCGCTGGCGAAAGCACCGTGACACGCGCGCAGGTGCGCGCGGAACTGACCGCGCTGCAGCAGGCCGGCTACCTGCCGAACCGGCCCAACGATCCGAACTATCCGGACAATCTCCAGGCTGCGCTGCGCCGGGTCCACGACAACGATGCGCTTGCGGTCGAGTCGCAGGCGTCCGGTTATGGCAGCGACGCCGGCGGTGCGACGCAGTCGGGCGGCCGCAGCGTGGCTCGCACGGCCGAACGCTCGCTCTACTTCGGTCATTGAGCATGGCGCGTCGGCATCGTCGCGCACATCCGGGTAGCTCGGTACGACGTGCGAGAAACGGGGACGCGCGAGCACGGCGCGTTCCTCGCCGGCCTTCGGCGAAACCCTGCATTGCAGGGCGACCTGCACCACGTGCTTGCGTCGGCTCGGGATTCGATAGTCGCGCCGCTATGTGGCTGCCGGTACTTGCGACCAGCAAATAGGGAAGAAGAGACAACAGCCGTGGCGGGCCGAACGGCCCCCCTGCCCGAGCGCGTTCACGATGATGGGTGTCCATCCGTCGATGACCCGGCGCCGCTCGAGTCGAGTGATGGCGTTTGGGGTAATCGGGTGATATCGAGCCTGCGCAAAGTGGTTGCTTCCGCAACCGCATCGAGCTGCGGCCGTGCCCCCGGCCACTGATGTCGGACCCTGTCGGTCCGGCGTTCGAAGCGATACACGATGGCAGGCGGGAAGTTCCGCCACGCGATGCCTCCCCGGACGGCGCGAATGCGCATGGCTTCCAGGTAGCGCGCCGGGATCGGGCAACGCGGCACGTACGTGAACGGGTAGAACGCGCCATCGCGCCGTTTGCCGCGATCGAGGATACGAGCGCGGCATCGTTCGACGCGTTGCATGCACTGATCGCCGCACACGGGCCGGCGGCACTGGTCATGCCGGACCGGATCGAATTGCGGGCGGGATTGTCGGCGATCCGGCGCGCGAACCTGTTGCAGATGGTCTGTCAAGGGACGCACGCCCCGGCGCCTGAATTCGAACGCGTCACGCTCGCCGAAGCCGATGTGCCGGAGATGCTCGCGCTGACCACGGCCGCGCAGCCCGGCCCGTTCGGCCCGCGCACGTACGAACTCGGCCATTACATCGGCATCCGCAGCGAAGGCCGGCTGGCCGCGATGGCCGGCGAGCGGATGCAGGTGGACGGGTACACCGAGATCAGCGCCGTCTGCGTGGATGCCGCGTTTCGGCGGCAAGGGCTTGCCGCGTGTCTGGTCCGGTCGTTGACCGCGGAGATCGATGCGCGCGCGGACACGCCTTTCCTGCACGTCCTCACGTCGAACCAGATCGCGATCGAGCGCTATCTCGCACTCGGTTTTGTCGTCCGTCGCGAGATGCACCTGCTGGTGCTGGGCGGCGCGCACGCGTGACGACGCGGCCGGCGCGATGCTCGTGCCGGCCGCAGGTTGTCCGGGTGTTTATTCGTCGGTCGACCGGATCAGGTTGCCGCGCAGCGTGACGATCGCCTTCTGCATCTTTGCGAATTCGTCCGGCTTCAACCCGGTGGCTTCGACCAGATTCATGTCGAGCCCCTTCTCGCGCACGCGGCGGCCGCTCTTCGTCAGGCTGACGAGCACCTGGCGTTCGTCCGACGGATCGCGGTGCCGCTGCAGGTAGCCCATTGCCTCGAGCTTCTTCAGGATCGGCGTCAGCGTATTGGATTCGAGGAACAGCTTCTCGCCGAGCTGGCCGACCGTCTGGTTGTCCTGCTCCCACAGCGCAATGATCGTGATGTATTGCGTGTACGTGAGGCCGAGTTCTTCGAGGATCGGCTTGTACGCCTTGCCGAATGCAAGATTCGTCGAGTAGATCGCAAAGCACAGGAACTCGGACAGCTTCGGCGCGGCAGCGGATGGGGTTTCGGTCGGTTTCATGGACTTCCTCCAGCGGCGCGAACGGCCGCAGATGGACGCATTATATATCGCGTGCGATCTTATCGGAAGCATGATAATCGTTCTCGACGAACCGGTTGGGTGGTGCGCCGTCAGTCCGCCCTGCGGCGCTTGCCGGTCTGCACGCGGCTGGATGACACCAGTGTGCATTGCACCGGATGCGCGATTTCGGTCGCGAGCCCGCCTGCGGCAAACAGCAGGATCATCAGCCAGCGTTTCATGCGTCCTCCACGACCGAAAGGCTCGCGCCGTCGGCGACCGTCGCGTCAAGCGCGTACGGATCGATGCCGTCGAGGCAGCCGAGATTGACGCGCCAGCATGCGGGGTCCTTGCGCGTCTGATGGAACGGATAGACGCCGCAATGGCTGCAGAAATAGTGGCGCGCCGTGCGGGTGTTGAAGCGGTAGCACGTCAGCGCGCCCTCGCCCTCGACGATCTTCAGTTCGCTTGCGGCGAACATCGGGCTCATCAGCGCGCCGCGCCGGCGGCACAGGCTGCAGTTGCAGCGCACCGCCGGCGTAACGGCGGTTCGGACTTCGAATTTGACGGCCCCGCAATGGCAGGACCCTTTGAACCAGGTTGCAGACACGATGCACTCCCGAAGAGGTCATGCCTGCTTTATAGCGGACGCCCGAACCGGCGTTGTATCGCGATGTATCTGCGGTTCGCGCAGATACAGAACATTGCAAATCGGCGGCGGGCGGCGTAGTACGGGGGCGGCGATCGGGGTGCGTTCGGCGATCGCCGGCATGTACCCGCGAATCGTGCGATCAATCCAGCACGCGTTGCAACCGCTCGATCGCAGCCCGCGTTTCGCGCTCGAGCGTGGCGAACAGCTCGGCAGCCGGCAATGACCGCGCGAGCGGCGCCGCCTGCCCGGCCCACTGCGCACCGTAGCCGAATTCGCCCTTCGCCTTCGCGGCCGCGTGCAGCGCCTTGCCGGCGTCGTACGCGATCGGGTACGCGGGCGTGGCCGGTGCGTGCGGGTCGTTGCCGAGCGCGGTCAGCCGGTTCGCGATACCGCGCGCGATCCGGCCGGAGATCGCGGCCGTGAGCGTCGTGCGGCGTGCCGCGTCGCCGAGCAGCGCGCGGCGATAGCCGTCGTCGATCGACGTCTCCGGGCACGCGACGAATGCGGTGCCGAGTTGAGCGGCCTGCGCGCCGAGCGCGAGCGCGGCGGCGATGCCCTCGCCGTCCATGATGCCGCCGGCGGCGATCACCGGCAGCGCGCATTCGCGCGCGATCAGGCGCGTGAGCGCGAACGTGCCGAGGCGGTCGTCGTGCGCGGTCGAATCGAACACGCCGCGGTGCCCGCCTGCTTCGATCCCCTGCGCGACGATCGCGTCAATGCCGGCGGCGGCAATCTGCCGTGCCTCGTCGAGATTCGTCGCGGACGCGAACAGCGTGATGCCCGCACGCTTCAGCGCGGCGATCACGTTCGCGGACGGCAACCCGAAATGGAAGCTGACGACGGCCGGTGTTTCTTCGACGAGCAGCGCCTGCATTGCTTCGTCCGCGACGAAGCTCGTATAGATCTCCGACAGCGATGCGGGCGGCGTCGCGCCGTATTCGCGGAACACCGGCGCGAGCCAGTCGAGCCACGCGCGTTCGACGGCCGCGTCGGCGCGGGCCGGCCGGTGGCAGAACACGTTGATGTTGAACGGCCGGTCGGTGAGCGCGCGCGTGTCGCGAATCATCTTGCGGGCGCCGTCGGCGTTCGTCGCGCCCACGCCGAGCGAGCCGAGCCCGCCCGCGTTCGACACGGCGGCGGCCAGTGCCGGCGTGCTGACGCCGGCCATCGGCGCCTGGACGATCGGTGCGCGCAGGCCGAGCGTGCGCAACAGCGTCCAGTTGTCGGTCGATTGATTCATGTCGGGTGCCTCCTGCAAGATCTGCAATCGAAATGCTTCGGCCGGATGCGGGCTGAAGCGCGTGGGTCGGGTTCGGGCCGGTGCGCGTTTGTCGTGCTTTGCGCGCAACCGGTCACGTGAAAGTCATATCGAAAACGATGGGCGGCCGTGCCGTGCGGTGTCTGCAAATGTGGCGTCCACGATGCGTGGTGAAGGTGTGCGTTGTCGAGCCTCCCGGGCCGCGACACCCGCAACTGCACCCATCCTACGCCGGCCCGCGATCCGCCGGCCAGCTGCTATCGGCCGCGCGCCCAATGCGCGAGCCCCGCGCAAACCATCACGACGCCGGCGACGCGCGCGAGATGGTCGCCGCCTGCACCGGGGCCGCCGATATAGACGGTGATGATCGGCTCGATCGACATGTTCGCGAGCAGTACCATCATCGCCATTGCGTGGCGACGAACGCCTTCATCGCATCGATTCGATCCATGGCGTGTGATTGGGGGCAAGCGGCGTTGTGACGGGGGCTGAAAGCGAGCGAGCAGTCTACCGCACGCAGGCGCGGTGCCTTGCCGGGGGAGACTGCACCTGCGGATTTGGCCCTGCAATGCGCAGGCGAAGAAACCGCATGACCGGCCGTCAGGGTGCAGCACTTTGCGCTGGAGCGCGGCAACTCCGTGCGCGTGTTTTACGGGGCGGCTGCTTGTGCCGGCTGACTGAGCACGACAGCGTGGCCGCCGGCGGATGTCGAGCCGGTGGCCACGCAACCGGCCTCATGGTTTTCCCGGCCAGCCGGTTGCGTGAGCGCGCAACCGGATCCGGTGCATGACCGCGCGCCACGCAGGCTGCACGGGCCTGCCGCGCCCATGCCGGCTGCCGCGTGTTCCGCACCCTTTCTGCGCAGGAAAGGACGCTTGAAACATCCGCAATTATCACGTGCCGCGGATTTGCCCACCATGTGTCGGACGATCGGTACAGCCCGCCTATCCGGCCCTTTCACCGGCCTTGCGGTGCCTGCCGCCACGTCGTGCGACCGGATGCCTCGCGCCGGTCGCGAACGGCCGGGCCCTGCGCCACGGCGTATCGATAATCAGGAGACACGATGAACAGCCATTCCCTCGATCTCGGCGGCAACGCGGGTGGACCCGCGTCCGCACGACCGCCGGCCGTTGCCACCGGCGTCGGCGCCGACGCGCCGGCCCTTCCCGCCCGCCGCGTCACGCTCGGCGATTTCATGGACGACCTGCCGGTCGGCGCATTGCACCGGTTCGTCGTCTGGGTGATCGGCATCGGGCTGTTCTTCGACATGTACGAGATCTTCCTCGTCAGCACGATCGGTTCCGCGTTGCAGAACGAATACGGGCTGAGCCGGCAGAGCACCGATTTCAAGCTGCTGCTGGCGTCGGCCTTCATCGGCATGTTCGTCGGCGCGATGTTTCTCGGCAGCCTCGCCGACCGCATCGGCCGGCGCAAGGCGTTCCTGCTGACGCTCACGTGGTACAGCGCATTCTCGCTGGTCGGCGCGTTTTCGGTGAATGCCGACATGCTCGTTGCGTGCCGGTTCCTGACCGGCATCGGCGTCGGCGCGATCTATCCGGTCGCCGACAGCTTCCTGTCCGAGATCCTGCCGAAAGAAAAGCGCGGCCGGCTCGCCGCATGGGCCTATACGACCTCCTATGTCGCGGTGCCGCTCGTCGGCTTCCTCGCGCTGTGGCTCAACCCGCTGCATGTGGGCGGCGTGGCCGGCTGGCGCATCATTCTCGCGATCGGCAGCCTCGGCGCTGTGTACGTGTTGTTCGTCCAGCACCGGTTGCCGGAGAGCCCGCGCTGGCTGCTCGCGCAGGGTCGCACCGCCGACGCGCATGCGGCATTGCGGCGCTTCGCGGAAGGCACCGGCGTGCGCGTGCCCGAGCAGTTCGCGGAACCGGTCGAGCCGCAACGGCCGCTCGGGCTCGGCGAGCGTATCGCGCTGCTGCGGCGCGAACCGTATGGCGCGCGCTACCTGATGCTCGCGATCTTTCACCTGTTCCAGGGCTTCGGTTATTACGGCTTCGGTACGCTCGCCAGTACGGTCGTGAAGAGCCGCGGCTTCGATGTGACGGACAGTACGCTGTTCATTGCGCTGTCGTTTATCGGCTATCCGATCGGCTCGCTGCTGTCGATTCCGCTGCTCAACTGGATCGAGCGCCGCACGCTCGTGATCGTGTCGATCCTGTCGATCGCCGTGTTCGGGCTGTGCTTTGCGTACTCGGGAAACACCGTGCTGATCGTCGGCTTCGGGTTCCTGACGACCTGTGCGTCGAACGTGTTCAGCAACGCGTATCACGTGTACCAGGCGGAGATTTTTCCGGCGCGCGTGCGTTCGACGGCGATCGGCAGTACGTATGCGCTGTCGCGGATCGTCAGCGGTGCGCTGCCGTTCGTGTTGCTGCCGGTGCTCGCGCGTGATGGCGCGGGGGCGATGTTCGGCGTGATTTCGGTCGCGCTCGGCATCGTCGCGGTCACGCTGCGCGTGCTCGGGCCGCTGACTACGCGGCGCAGCCAGGATGAGATCAATCCGGTTTGAGCGTGTTTCGATGCGGGGGCGCGGGAACGCGTGCCCGCATTATTTTTGGTGCTTCGCGACAAGGCCCCTAAGACGACGTTCCCGCTTGAGAAACGACGACCGTAAATTCGATCCCCGATTCAAAATCCAGCGTCGTGGTCGAGAACCGCGGATCGTCATCGAGGTAGCGCTTGTACGGTCGAACGGCTTCCTCGGCCGTGTACATGTTGTCGGCCAGTACGATCGATCCCGGGCGCAGCAGGCGCTCGATCCCCTTGAACACCTTCAGATAGACGTCGGCCCATACGTCGATGAATACCATGTCGAAAGTACCGTCCAGCCCGGCAATGGTCTCGAAGACATCGCCTTCCCGCACGTCGACATAGGCGTCCAGGCCCGCTGTTCCGACGTGATCGCGCAAACGCGTGCACTTGATGGCATCGCGTTCGGTCGCGACGATCACGCCACGGCCCAACGTGCGCAGCGCCTCGGCGAAATACAGCGTGGACACGCCGCATGAACTGCCGAGTTCGAGGATTCTGGCCGGACGTTGCGAGAGCACCAGGTTGCGCAAGAATCCTCCCGTTTCCGGCGACACGGCCAACGACAGCGGACTGCCTTCCGGGGACGCGAAGTCGTCGCTGGACAGCCCGAACGTTTCGAGAAACCGCCCCCTCAGACGGGGTGCGATCGCTTCGTATTCCTCGGCTAACGACAGAAAATCCTCGTTCGATCCCTGGAACTGCGCGCGGGCGCGGGCGACGATTTCGGTCCGGCTCTCTTCATGGAGCCGCCGCAGAAGGTCGGTGGTGGGTGAAGCCATGTGCGTTCCTTGACGAAATTGGTTACATCGACGTTGTATCCAGCGACTGCCTCTCCCGCCAGGGCGTCTGCGCTGTCGCTCGATATCGGCGATACACGAAGGTGGCTATGCCGTTCGGGCGAGCGTGATTGCGCGTTCGGGGCACGCCGTTACGCACAGTCCGCACGACCGGCACGCATGCGCGTTCGGCGTGTAGGCGACTTTCATTCCATGCACGCGCAGTTTCAGGCGATGCATCAGGTCGAGGCCGACGTAATCGGACTTGTCGATACGCCGGATCTCGAACACGTTCTCGGGGCAAACCGCGACGCAGTCCCCTTTTCCTTCGCAACGTTTCAGATCGATGACCGGCGCGATCACGCCCGGTTTCTGTTTGCAATCGCCGGTTGATGTTTCGCGCACGATCACTCTCCCGTGGGCCGGCTGCTACCGGATCGCCACGCAGTCCGGAAATGCTCGCGTTCTTCGGGTGTCATGGATTCCCACTTGCGCCAGTGGCGCCGGCCGCGCCAGCCGTTGTGTCCGCGGAATCCGCCGAACAGGATGCGGCTCAGCACGAGCAGGCCCAATGCATGGGCAAAGTCGATCGTACGGGCGCCGACGAATAGCGCCGGCATCACCCAGTTCCACAACATCATGACGACCCATCCGAGCACGCCTATGGCGACCACTGCGAGCAGCGCCTTGCCTGCACATCTGATTCGAAAATTCATCTGTCGACTCCTCTAGGTATTGTCCAGTTCGTCATAAACGGGCTGCAGCCGGGCACGCAGATGCAGGACTGCATAGCGTTTGCGAGCAAGCAGCGTATTGAGCGCGACACCGCTTTGCTCGGCCATCTCCTTGAAGGAGCAGCCTTCCAGTTCGTGCGCGATGAATACCTCGCGCTGATTCGCCGGCAACTCGTCGAGCGCATCCTGCAACGCCTTGAGCAAGAGCGTCCGCGCGTAGCGCGCTTCGGGGCCGGCATCGTGCGCGGGTAGCGCGAGGCCCAGGCGATACTCGCTGTCCGCGTCATCCTCCGCGTCGAACAGATCCGCCAGCGGCTGCTCCTTCTTCTTGCGAAAGCGGTCGACGATACGGTTGCGCGCGGCACGGAAAAGCCACGCGCTCGCCTGTTCGATTGGCGCCGGCAGCCGGTAAGCCTGGACGAACTCGTGAAACACATCCTGCAGAACGTCCTCGGCATCGTCCGGGTCGCGTATCCGACGCCGGATAAAGCTCACGAGCCTCGTTCGTTCACGCATCACTATCGCGGTGATGTCGCGGTCTGGGTCGGTCATCGTGCGTGAAGTGAGTGCGATTCCATACGCCTGAAGACGTTTCAGGCGCGCGAATATTGTGTCGAGTATGAAAAATTACTGCCGGACGCGTCGGCTTGACGGCGGAATGTCGTGCGCGCCGCCACGCCGAGGGAACACCAGTTTGCGCGGCCCGGCGGCCATCGCTGACGCAACCGGTTGCGACGTAAAGATAGTGAAAGGAATGAGCCCGTAACGACAAGGCGGAAAATGATCTGCGCGGCAGCGAAACGTGCAGGCGGCAGGCACGTGCCCCCGGCGTCGATGTTCCCTGAACGAGATGGAGAAGCGCTTTTCGTATTAAACCGGCGTCACCGCGCCGACATGAAATCGAACAGCTTCGCGATATCCGTTGTCAGCACGGTGCCGGCCTTCACCCCCACCCACAGCGTTCTCGTCGCCCACGCATCGTCGAGCTTCACGACCCCGAGCCGCGTCGCGCGCTCGCCGGTCACCGCGTCGCGCGGCAATATGCCGATGCCGAGCCCCGCCTCGATCATCCGGCTCACGCCGTCGAAATTCGATACCTGGATCCGCAGCTTCAGCGAACGTTCAACCGCGAACGCGGCGTCGGTCATGCGCGCGAGCAGCGAACTGCCGTCGCTGAGCCCGACGTAGTCCTCGTCGAGCGTATCCGCGAAGCGGATGCTGTCGCGTGAAGCGAACCGATGCGTACGCGGCACGAGCAGCACGAGCTCGTCGCGCCGGTACAGCCGCCGTTCGATGCCGGGGGCCGGCACGTTGTCGGCGAACACGCCGAGATCGGCCTTGCCGGACGCGAGCGCGTCGACGATCTCGTGGCTCAGCCGTTCCTCGAGGCTCACCTTGATGCCCGGATTGTCGGTGAGGAACGCGGCGAGATCGGCGGGCAGGAACTGGACGATCGCGGACGTGTTGGTCCACACGTGGATGTGGCCGCGCACGCCGGCGACGTAGTCGCTCATCTCGTGCGCCATCCGGTTGACCTGTTCGATCACCTTCGCCGCATGGTCGAGCAGCGCGCGGCCCGCGGGCGTCAGCTCGACGCCACGCGCATGCCGGACGAACAGCGCACTGCCCGTCACGCTTTCGAGCTCGGCAATGCGCTTGCTGACCGCGGACAGCGTGAGCTGGCCGTGCTCGGCCGCTTTGGTCAGGCTGCCGTGCTCGGCGACGAGCGCGAACACGCGCAGCGACTGCAGATCGAAATGAAGCGGGTTCACCATGTCATGGGTCCTGGGAAGGCCGTGCCGGCGTGTGCTTTCATCGCGGCGGCCTGACGCCGATCATACGCCCGGCCGCCCCCACGCGATACGGCGCGCCTGGCGCGGCGCGGTCGACCGCATTGCGGCGAGCATCGCACTGTCCGGCTTCGCGAGATCATCGAGCACGTCGAAGTGCTGCATGCCGGGGAGCCCGACGTGGACGATCCGTTCGCCGGCTGCGTCGCACGCCGCCGCGTAGTCACGTGCTTGCCGGATGAGTTCGGGCAGCTCGGCGTCGCCGACCGCAACGACCATCGGCGCGCCGGGCCCGATATGGCGCAGCGGGCTGTATGCATCGACTTCGCGTGCGGTCAGCTGCAGCTTGTCGTTCAGGCAGCCCAGCGAGATCGGTTCGAGATCGACGAGCGGGCTGATCGCAAGCGCCGAGACGACGGCCGGGTGCGCGCGGTGCACGGCCGTCAGGTGGCCGCCCGCCGAATGGCCGCTCAGGTGGATCGGCCGCTTCGCGGTACCGAGGCCGTCGGGGTCGTTCGCGAGGTAATCGAGCAACGCACCGATCTCGCCGACGATGTCGGTCATCGTCGCGACCGGCGCGAGCGTGTATTCGGCGAGGATCACGTCGAAACCGCATGCGAGCGGCCCGCTTGCCGCATACGCGAAATCCTCTTTCGCGCAGTGCTGCCAGTAGCCGTCGTGAATGAACACGAACAGCGGCGCATCGGGCTGACCGCACGACAGCCAGTCGAAACGCTGCGCGGGTTGCGCACCGTAACGCAGGTCGCGCCGGCCGGACGCGCCTTCATGGAACACCGCACTGCGCGCCTGCATCGACGCCAGCAACGCGGGGAAATCGGGTACCACCTTCGTGTTCAGATAGGCGGCGTCGAGCGCCGCGCGGTCCATGCCGCGATAGAGGATCGTCATCGGGAATCGCCTGGGTCGGGTTGCGGAAGCGCGGACGCGAGCGTCGCGCCTGGTGCGAAGGCGGCCGCTCGGTCGCCGATGCACGCATTATCCGCAGCGCGGCACGGGCCGGCTATCCGGAATCGGCGAGCGCGGAAGCCGGCTGTCCGTTTTCGGCGGGAGATCGGCGCGGCATGCGGCCGCGCCGGCGCGACTCGGGTCGCATGCGCGATGGCACGTGACGGCCGGCGGTGCGCCCGCCGTCAGATCAGCTCGGAGATCTCGATCAGGTTCAGGTCGGGATCGCGTACGTAGACCGACCGGATCTTCTGCGTCGCGCCCGTGCGTTCGACGGGCCCTTCGACGATCGGCCATTCGACGCGCTTCAGGTGCGCAATCACGTCGTCGAGCGGCACCGACGCGATGAAGCACAGGTCGAGCGCGCCAGGCACCGGCACATGCGCTTTCGGTTCGAATTCCGCGCCGCGCACGTGCAGGTTGATCTTCTGGTTGCCGAAGCGGAACGCGATCCGGCCGGCGCCGAAGGTTTCGAGCTGCATCTGCAGCACCTCGGTGTAGAAATGTTTCGTTCTGTCGGGATCGACGCAGGTCAGCACGAGATGGTCGAGGTGATCGATCAGCGCCATGAGATTCGCTCCTGTTCGTTGTTCATGAGAATGCGCGTTGCGCGGGCATGTCGCCGGCGTCGGCGTGCGGTGGCGGATGAAGGTCCGAGCGGCGCCCGGCCTTCAGGATCTGGCTCGGCACGTCATGACCGATCAGCGCGGGCAGCCGTGCCGATGCGGCCAGCACGGCCGCGAGGTCGACGCCCGTATCGTAGCCGTCGAGTTCGAGCATGTGCACGAGTTCTTCGGTGCACGCGTTGCCGGTCGCGCCCGGCGCGTACGGGCAGCCGCCGAGGCCGCCGAGCGATGCGTCGAAGCGGTCGATCCCGGCGTCGAGTGCCGCGAGCGTGTTCGCCAGCGCCATTCCGCGCGTATTGTGGAAGTGCAGCGTGAGCTGCGGCGCGCCGAAGCGCTCGCGTGCGCGTGCCGACAGTTCGCGCACCTGCGACGGAAATGCCATGCCCGTCGTATCGCACAGCGTGAAGCCGTGCACGCCGAGATCCGCGAAGCGCTGCATCCATGCGAGGACGCCCGCGGCCGGCACGTCGCCTTCCATCGGGCAGCCCATCGCGGTCGACAGCGATACGTTGATCGCGACCCCCGTGCCGCGTACCGCGTCGATCACGTCGCGCAGCTGTGCGAACGACTGCTCGCGCGTCATCCGCAGGTTCGCGCGGTTGTGGCTTTCGCTCATCGACATCACGAGGTTCACTTCGTCGACGCCGCACGACAGCGCGCGCTCGGCGCCACGCACGTTCGGCACGAGCACCGTATAGACGACGCCCGGCGCGCGCACGATGCCGTGCATCACGGCCTCCGCGTCGCGCAGCGCGGGGATCGCCTTCGGCGACGTGAACGACGTGACCTCGATCTTCGCGTAGCCGCACGCGCTCAGCGCGTCGACGAGCGCGATCTTGTCGTCGGTGTCGACGAATGCCGCCTCGTTCTGGAAACCGTCGCGCGTCGCGACTTCGTGGATGGAGAGCCGCTTGCGTTGCCCGTTCATGCTGTCTTCTCCTGTTTTCGCTTCTCAGATCACGCCGCGCGTGCGCCAGTCGCCGCGCGTCGCCGCATCGATGCCGAGCGATTCGAGTACCGCGTCGGTATCCGCGCCGAGCGCGGGCGCCGCGTGTTCGATGCGCCCGGGCGTCGCGCCGAGCTTCGGCACGATGCCGGGCACGAGCACCGGCGTGCCGTCGGGCAGTGCGGCATCGACCAGCATGTCGCGCGCGCGGTAATGCGGATCGGCCGCGATGTCGGCCACGTCGTAGATGCGCCCGGACGGGATGCGCGCTTCGTTCAGCGCGGCCAGCACGGCGTCGAGATCATGCTGCGCGCTCCACGCGCCGATCGCCGCGTCGATGCGCTCGACCTGCGCGACCCGCCCGTCGTTGTGCGCGAGCGCGGGATCGTTGCCGAGATCGGGCCGGCCGATCAGCTCCATCAGGCGCCGGAAGATGCTGTCGCCGTTGCCGGCGATCAGCGCGTACTTGCCGTCGCGGCAGCGGTACGCGTTGGTCGGCGCGATGCCCGGCAGGCCGCTGCCGGCCGCCTCGCGCACGGCACCGAACGCCGAGTATTCGGGCAGCAGGCTTTCCATCATGTTGAACACCGACTCGTACAGCGCGACGTCGACGACCTGCCCCTTGCCGCCCTGCTGCTCGCGATGCCGCAGCGCGAGCAGGACGCCGATCACGCCGTGCAGCGCCGACAGCGAATCGCCGAGCGAGATGCCGACGCGCACCGGCGTGCGGCCGGGCTCTCCGGTCAGGTGCCGCAGGCCGCCCATCGCCTCGGCGATCACGCCGAAACCGGGGCGGTCGCGGTATGGGCCCGTCTGGCCGAACCCCGACACGCGCAGCATCACGAGCCCCGGATTGATCGCGGACAGCGCGTCCCAGCCGAGCCCCCAGCCTTCGAGCGTGCCGGGCCGGAAGTTCTCGATCAGCACGTCGGTTTCGGCGACGAGGCGGCGCACGACGTCCTGCCCTTCGGGGGTGCGCAGGTCGAGCGTGAGGGAGGTCTTGTTGCGCGACTGCGCGGCCCACCAGACCGACGTGCCGTCGTGCAGCAGCCGCCATTTGCGCAGCGGGTCGCCGAGCCCGGGCGGCTCGACCTTGAGCACGTCGGCGCCGAATTCGGCGAGCATCCGGCCCGCGAACGGCCCGGCGATCAGTTGTCCGAGTTCCAGCACGCGGATGCCGTCGAGGGGGCGTGTCATGGTTGTCTCCGATGAAATCGTGTTGTCGATGACGGCGATCATGACGGCGTTCGCGCCTGGCGAAAATCGATCGATGCTCAACCCGCCTTTCCGAAACGGAAAGGCGGGTGGCGCCACCGTTGCCCTGCACGATGCGTCAGCCTTTCCGTCCGGGAAAGCGCGCTCGCGCAACGGTCAAACGACGGCCCGCGCGCCGCCGGCAGAATCGAAGCCGTTCCGCGCCCGCCGGGCGCCTGTCAGCGAGACCCGCCATGTTTTCTGATTCCTCTCCCGCGAAGATCGTGTTTCTCGACCGCGCGACGCTGTCGCCGCAAACCGTGCTGAAGCCGTTCCCGTTCCCGCACGCGTTGCGCACGTTCGACCGGACGGCCGCGCACGAGATCGCCGCGCGCATCGGCGACGCGGACATCGTCGTGACCAACAAGGTGCGGCTCGACGCGGCGGCGCTTGCCGATGCGCGGCGCCTGCGGATGATCGCGATCGCCGCGACGGGCACCGACATCGTCGATCTCGACGCATGCGCGGCGCGCGGCATCGTCGTGAGCAACATTCGCGGGTACGCGGTCCGCACGGTGCCCGAGCACACGTTCGCGCTGATCTTCGCGCTGCGCCGCAGCCTCGTCGCGTACCGCGACGCGGTGCGTGCGGGCCGCTGGCTCGACAGCGGGCAGTTCTGCTTTTTCGATCATCCGATTCGCGACCTGGCCGGCTCGACGCTCGGGGTCGTCGGCGACGGCGTGCTCGGCCGCGCGGTGGCCGGCATCGCCCGCGCGCTCGGCATGCAAGTGCGGTTCGCGGCGCACGGCGGTGCGTCGGGGAACGACCACGTGCCGCTCGACACGCTGCTGCACGACAGCGACGTGATCACGCTGCACTGCCCGCTCACACCCGCGACGCGGCACCTGATCGATGCAGCCGCGTTCGCGCGGATGGCGCGCCGGCCGCTGCTGATCAATACCGCGCGCGGCGGGCTCGTGGACGAAAGCGCGCTCGTCGACGCATTGCAGTCGGGGCAGATCGCGGGGGCGGGGTTCGACGTGGTCACGCAGGAGCCGCTGCCGGCCGCGCATCCGTTCCACGCGATCCTGTCGCATCCGGCATTCATCCTGACGCCGCACGTCGCGTGGGCGAGCGACGAAGCGATGCAGGCGCTCGCCGATCAGCTCGTGGACAATGTCGCCGCGTTCGTGGGCGGGACGCCGCGGCACGTGGTATGACGTGCGTGGCCGATGGTGCGACGGAAGGTCATTTGAACCGCGCAAACAGAACGGCCCCGCTCGATGGCTCGAAGCGGGGCCGGCTGAATTCGGGGGCTGCTTACGCCAGCGACTCGGCACGTAACGGGTTCGTGCATCCGCCCTGTCTCGGGGCCGGTTTCTGAATGCCTGATGGGTGCAGCGCCAAGGAATTCAGACCCCCGGTGATGGACGGCAAGTCCGAAAATCGGCTCAGTAAGCAGACATCTCGACGCAAGGATCGACCTTGGACGGCGAGCAGATGACCGAATACTTGGCGCTCTCGCGCATCAGCGCTTCGCCTTCGTGCAGTGCGATCTTGATCTCGGGGTGACGCTCGTACGCGAGGAATGCCGAGCACACGACTGCGGACATCACGACGAGGGAAAACACAAATTTTTCAAGGGTTTGGAAGCGTTCAGGCATGGTTCGACCTATCTCTCAGGCCGCCATTATATCTCGAAATAAGGGTTTTCCCTATAATCCGGCCCGCATATCGAGGATGCATTCGAGCGCATCCGGCCGTCCGGCGGTGCCGGCAACCGGGTTCGGTCCGGCTGGCCGCGGACGCTGACTGACCGGTGCCCGTGCGGCGACGGCCGCGCGGATAGTCGTTGTCGATCGCGTGCCGTCCTCACGAGGAACGGTGCGGCGAGACCTTCAGGAACGAGAGACCCGGCCCGGCAGGAAGGAAGAGAAAAGCCCGCCGCCCGCGCGCGTCACTTCGGCGCCGACGCGCCGCTCGCCGCATTGCCGGGCCACGCCTTGCCGATCTCGTCGACCAGCGATTTCGCGGTGCCCGTCACGAGCGCTGCGTCGACGCCGGACGTCTGCCACGCGCCGTCGGCGGCCTTCACGAAGGTCAGGTTCGCGCGCGAAGGCTTGTAGTCGGCATTGCGCCACGTGACCACGACATCGCACGAGTACGTGCGATCGCCGAGCTTCTTGCAGTCGCCGTCGGGCTTCGCTGACACGACATCGGCCGAGACGGGCAGCGGCTGGCCGAACAGCGCGTTCAGGCCGCCATGGTTTTCCGCCTCGAGCGCGCGGCGCACGGCGGCATCGACGTCGCTCGATCCGGGGCCGTCGTGGAGCAGGTTGCAGGCGGCGAGCAGCGTCGATGCACCGGCGAGTGTCAGCAGCGTTTGGAACTTCATGGATATCCGTCAATCGTGGGAACGTCGGGTAGCACGCGGCGACGCGCATGAATACGTTCGCCGGGCCGATACGCCGCGTAGTCTGCAACGTCCGCGGGTCGTGCGCGGTATCCATTTGTAACCAATTGCACGGGCGCGCAGCGGCGCCGCGTCCGCATGTTCATGTGTCCATTTGTCACCCACGCTTACGGCCGCTCCTGCTTCACGCGGCTCACGAGCTGCGTCGGGCTCACGAACTGCAGCGCGATCACGACCCACACGAGCGTGATGGCCATGTAGATCATCGCCATCGCGTCGATCGACTGCGGCGCGCGCACGCCGGTCGAGAACACCGCGTAATACAGCGCGACGACGAGCGTCTGCGTGCTCGGCCCCGCGGTGAAGAACGTCAGCTCGAACATCCCGATCGTGCGCACCAGCACGAGCAGCCCCGCCGCGAGCATGCCGGGCACCAGCAGCGGCAGCAGCACATAGCGGAAATAGCGCCACGTGTTCGCGCCGAAGATGCGCGCGGCGGCCTCGAGATTCGGATCGATCTGCTCGATGAACGGGGTCATCACGAGGATCACGAACGGCAGCGCCGGCACGAGGTTCGCGAGGATCACGCCGGGCAGCGTGCCCGCGAGCCCGACCTTGTACATCACGGTGGCCATCGGGATCCCGTACGTGACGGGCGGCACCATCAGCGGCAGCAGGAACACCAGCAGCGCGAAGCGCTTGCCGCGGAACCGCACGCGCGCGAGCGCATAGGCGGCCGGCACGCCGAGCGCGATCGACAGCAGCACGACCGCGCCGACGACCTCGACGGTCACCCACAGCACGCTCGCGAGCTGGAAGTCCTCCCACGCCTTCGCATACCAGTGCAGCGTGAAGCCCTGCGGCAGCGGCGTGCCGAACCAGCGGGTCGCGATCGAGTTCACCGCGACGGTCGCGATCAGCAGCATCACGTTCAGCAGGAAGAACGCCATCAGCCCCCACACGAGCGCCTTCCACGCGCGGCCGGCGAGATTGCGCGTCATCTTCTGCGGGTTCCTCGCGTCGACGGGCCGCGCATCGGGCGCGTCGTGCTTCGGCGGCCACGTGCGCGAGGCATGATTGTCGGTCGCCATCAGCCCTTGCCTCCCGTCACCGCGCCCGTATAGAAGAAACGGCGCGCGCCGAGCATCGACGCGACCACCAGCAACTGCACGAAACCCATCACGATCGCGATCGCCGATGCCAGCGAATAATCGTAGCTTTCGAACGCGGCTTCCGCCGCCGCGATCGAGATCACGCGCGTGGGCCCGGCCGGCGCGCCGAGCAGCACGGCCGACGGGAACACCGAGAACGCCTGCACGAACGACAGGCATGCGGCCATCGTGAGCCCCGGCACGAGCAGCGGCAGATAGATCTGCCGGAACTGCTGCCACGGGTTCGCGCCGAGCGTCGCCGCTGCACGCGCGAGCGTCGGGTCGATGCCGCTGATGTACGACAGCATCAGCAGGAACGCGAACGGAAAGCCCGACACGATCAGCGACAGCAGCACGCCCCAGTAGTTGTGCGTGAGGCGCACTTCGTCGGTATACAGGTGCAGCCCTTGCAGCGCCTGCGGGAACCAGCCGTTCGGCCCGAAATACGTGAGCATCCCGTCGGCGACGAGCACCGTGCCGAGCGTGACCGGAATCACGAGCAGCGTCGTGACGAACTTCTGGTACGGCGAATGGCGGCGCAGTGCGAACGCGACGGGCACCGCGATGCCGACGTTGAGCAGTGTCGCCGGCACCGCGAGCTTCAGCGTGACGAGCACGGTCGGCCACATGGCGGTGTCGGTGAAGAACTGCACGTAGTTCGCGAGCGCGCCGCCGCCGTTCATCGGCTGGAACGACAGCACGAGGCCGTACGCGAACGGATAGATGAACAGCGCGACGATGAACGCGAGCGCGGGCGTGACGAGCCAGGCCTTCGCGTCACGCGGCGTGCCGGCCGAGAGCGTGCTCATGCGACCTCCCGATGGCGCACCGCTGCGACCGCCGGGCCGTTCATTGCGGCGCGCCCGCATAGACGAGCGTGCGTGACGGCGCGACGCGCAGGCGCAGCCGCTCACCTTCCGCGAATTCGCCGGCGACGCGCGCCCAGATCGGGCCGAACGGTGTGACCGCACGGATCAGCGAATCGCGGCCGCCGTACTCGACCGTTTCGACGGTCGCATCGAACGTGTTGTCGCCCGCATCGTCCGCGCGCTCGATGTCGTCGGGACGCAGCGCGACCACGACATCCTTCGCATCGAAGCCGGCCATCGGCACGCCCGTGAGCCGCACGCCGCCCGCGGCGACACGCACGCAATCGCCGGCCATTCCTTCGAGCGTGAACGGCAGCACGTTGCGATAGCCCATGAAGCGCGCGACATGCAGGTTGTGCGGGCGCGTGTAGACGTCCTTCGGCGTCGCGACCTGCTGCACGACGCCCTCCTTCATCACGACGATGCGGTCGGCCATCGACAGCGCCTCGTCCTGGTCGTGCGTCACGTAGATCGTCGCGCGTTCGAGCTGCGTGTGGATGCGGCGGATCTCGGCGCGCATCTCGATGCGCAGCTTCGTGTCGAGGTTCGACAGCGGTTCGTCCATCAGCACGAGCGGCGGCTCGATCACGATCGCGCGCGCGATCGCGACGCGCTGCTGCTGTCCGCCCGACAGTTGCCCGGGCAGCTTGCCCTCGTGGCCGACGAGCTGCACGAGCTCGAGCGCCTGCTGCGCGCGCCGCCGCGTTTCCTGTTTCGGCACGCCGCGCATCTTGAGGCCGAAGCCGACGTTGTCGAGCACCGACATGTGCGGAAACAGCGCGTAGTTCTGGAACACCATCCCGAAGCCGCGGCGCTCGGGCGGCAGCACGTCGATGCGCGTGTCGTCGAGCCAGATGCCGCCGCGCGTGAGCGGCTGCAGCCCCGCGATGCAGTTGAGCGCGGTCGACTTGCCGCAGCCCGACGGGCCGAGCAGCGCGATGAATTCGCCGCGCCGGATCTCGAGATCGAGCCCGTCCAGCGCGGCGACCTGCGCGCCTTCCGCATTGGTGAAGCTGCGGCACACACCATCGAGCCGCAGCCGTTCGAAACTGTGCTTCATTGCGCGAACTCCATCGACGCGGGCGCCGCGGCGCCCGCCGGTGCATGCGTCACTTCGACTTCTGCGAACCGATCTCGCGATCCCACTTCTGGAACGCGGCGACCATCGCCTGCGCGTTGAGCGGCTGCACGTGCGGGCGATCCGCGAGCAGCTTCGCGTACTCGGGGCGGCCGAACTTGCGGACCACCTCCTGGCTGCGCGCGGGCGCCATCTCGAGCGTCACGCCCTTCACCGCCGGGCCCGGATAGAAGTAGCCGTCGTCGTAGGTCATCGCCTGCTGCGCCGGTTCGAGCAGGAAGTTCATCAGCTTGAACAGCACGTCGAGTTTTTCCTTCGGCACGCCCTTCGGGATCACCATGTAGTGCGCGTCGTTCACCCACGTCATGGTGTCGAATGCCTGGACCCTGAACTCGGCCGGCACGATGCCCAGTGCGCGCGGGTTGAGATCCCAGCCGGTGACGGTCACGGTCATGTCGCGCGTGCCCTCGCCGAGCTCCTTCATCACGGCCGACGTGCCGCCCGGGTAGTACGGCACGCAGTCGTTCAGCGCCTTGAGGAACGCCCAGGTCTTGTCCCAGCCGTTGATCGGATCCTGCGGATTCTTGTCGCCGAGCACGTACGGCAGCCCCATCAGGAACGTGCGGCCGGGGCCCGAGTTCGCCGGGCGCGCGTAGATCAGCTTGTTCGGGTGCGCCTTGCACCAGGCGAGCAGTTGGTCAGGCGTCTTCGGCGGGTCGCTGACCTTCGCCGGGTTGTATTCGAGCAGCGGGCCGGCCGGCATGTAGGTGACTTCGAGACCGAAGCCCTGCGCGAGATCCTGCATCTTGCGCGGGCCGGGCGCGTATTTGTCGAGCACGCCGGGGAACGCGGCCGCGTCGTCGGGCAGCAGCTTCAGCCACAGGTTCTGCTCGATGCCGGCGGCCAGCGCGTCGGTGCCCGTCAGCACGAGGTCGATGTCGGCGCGCCCCGCCGCCTGCATCGCCTTGATCTTGCCCGGCAACTGCGGCGCGGGCGCGTTCGTGAACGTGACGTTCGATACGAGGTTCGGGTTCTTGTCCTTGAAGGCTTCGATGGCCTTCTGCGTGAGCTGCAGGTTGCCCGCGACGTCGACGATGTTCAGCGAAACGGGGGCGGCAACGGCTGCCGCGGCCGACAGCGTGAAACCCAGGGCGAGTGCGATCCGGCGGACACGGCGAGCGATCGTGGTGGCGTTCATGTCTCCTCACTTCGGTCGGTGGATGGGACCTTTCTTTTCAGGAAATCATGACGGCGTTATACGATGTCGGTCAACAAAAAACCGCGGTGCGCGGGGCGGGACTTTCCCTGACAAACACCTTCCGTTTGTTGATGATTTGTGTGCCAGCCGCTGCCATGGAGCCGTGTGGCGTTGCGTGCCCCGCGTGTTAAGACGTCGTATCTCGGCGGGCAGCGAAATGGAATCGGTTCGGGACCGCATCGCAGCCCGATGGCGACGGGGAGCGCGCCGGGCACCCGGCCGGGCGCGGCGCGTGAAAGACAGGGACAGTCAGTCAGGCCGCGCCGAGTGCGGCCACCTCGGCGATCAACCGCTCCGCATCCTGCCACTCGCCATACCCTGACGCCGGATTCAGGTGCCCGACCTCCCCCAGATCGACGAGCTGGCTGCCCCACCCGGCCGCCAGCGCCGCGACGCGCTCGAAACGCGCGAGCGGATCGTTGCGGCTCGCGGCGACGATGCTCGGAAACGGCAGCCGTTCGGCCGGTACCGGTGTCCAGCCGTTCGCGTCGATCGCCTCGGGCGTTGGATAACCGGCGGGCATCGGCGACTCGAGATCGGCCGGCGCCGCGAGCAGCGCGCCGTGGATCTTGCGCGTGGCCTGCCGTGCCCAGTGCACCGTCATCATCACCCCCGCGCTGTGCGCGACGAGGATCACGGGGCCGTCGATCCCGGCCAGCGCCGCATCGAGCGCCGCGACGCGCGCGGCGCGGCTCAGCTTGTCGGCTTCGAGCGGTGCGACGGCGCGCGCGTTCGGCAGGCGCCGTTCGAGGTGCGTCTGCCAGTGGTCTTCGACGTGATCGCGCAAGCCGGGCACGATCAGGATGGTGGGGGCGGTCGTCAGGGTCATGCAGTCTCCGAAAAGCGTTCAGGAAAATTGGGACGCGCGCCGTTCGCGTTCGACGCGCGCGAGGTCGGCCACATAGCTCGCGCGTCCGATCGCGAACAGCACGGCGGCCATGAGCGGCACGACAGGAATCCACTGCAGTGCGCCCACGAGCCCGGCGCGATCGGCAACCCACCCCGTCAGCAGCGGGCCCGGCGCCATCCCGAGCAGGTTGTTGGCGAGCGTGAGCGTTGCGAATGCCGATGCGTGGATCGCGGCCGGCGTCAGGTTCGCGACCATCGCGCCCGATGCGCCGGACGCACCCGCGGCGACCAGCATCCCCGCGCAGATCAGCGCGAGCTGCAGCGGCCCGGGCGGCAGCCGGAACGCGACCGCGAGGCAGACGCCCGTCAGCACGCAATACGCGATCGCGGTCAGCCACTTGCGCTTGCCGTCGGTCTTGCCGACGCGGTCGGTGACGATCCCGCAGCCGACCATCCCGACGCCCGCGAGCAGCACGAAGCCGGCCGCGAGCACGGCTGCGCGGTCGGGCGCCATCGCGTAGTAGCGGTTCAGGTAGCTCGGCAGCCACGCGAACAGCGCACCCGGCACGAACAGGTGCAGCCCGCTGCCGAGATACGCGCAGATCACCGAACGCGACGCGAACAGGCCCGACATCAGCACGCGCACGCTGCCGCGCAGGTCGCACGGCGTGCTGGCGTCGCGCCGGCAGGGTTCGGTGCCAAGTTCGGCCTGATACGCGGCGAGCCGCCGTTCGGTCACGACGCAGCGATACGCGACGAGCAGCACGATGCCGAGCGCGGCCATCACGCCGAACGACCAGCGCCAGCCGAGATGCGCACCGACCAGCCCGCCGAGCGCCATCCCGAACACGGAGCCGAACGCGCCGCCGGCCATGAATGCACCGGTCAGCGTCGCGCGCAGGCGTGCCGGAAAGATGCTGAGGATCAGCGCGACGCCGACGCTGCCGTACGCGGCTTCGCCGAGCCCGACGAGGCCGCGCGCGACGAGCATCTCCGCGTAGTTGGTCGACAGCGCGCAGCCGAGCGTTGCAACGCTCCACAACGCGGCCATCAGCACGATGCTGCGCACGCGCCCGAAGCGGTCCGCGAGCACCGACAGCGGAAACGTGAGCAGCCCGACCAGCAGCGCGACGACGCCGGACAGCGAACCGAGCTGCGTGTCCGACAGCGCCCAAGCGTGCTTGAGCAGCGGGAACACGGCGTTGAGCACCTGCCGCGACATGTAGTCCGACAGCAGCAGGCCGACGGTCAGCCCGAACACGAGCCACGCATACGCGGGCGCGCGCCGGCCGGCGGCGGCGACGTCCTGCATCGACGGCTCGACGTGATGGATCAGCATGCGTGTCTCCTCCGGCGCCGGAGGTCGTGCTCCGGCGCGGCTTGCGTGGCCCCGCTCCGTTGACCGGAGTCCGCCCCCGCGCCGTGCGCAGGGATGGGTTGCCACGCCACAACGATCGGCGGGCGGCGGCCGCCACGGCCGCTTGCCCGGATGCCCGGATGCCCGGATGCGCGGCGCGTCAGGCGGCCCGCAGCGGCACGTTCGCCTGGCCCGGCCGGCGGTTCGGCGCCATCCCGAGCTGCGCCAGCGTCTCGTCGATGCCGTCGTACTGCACGCCGATCCGGTAGATCGCCTTCGCCTCCTTGCCGGTCGCGATGTCGCGGCCGAGTTCGCGCGCGATCCGTGCGCACTGCTCGACCTGCTGCACCGACGTCATCCGGTTGCCCTTCTGGTCGATGATCGTGTCCTCGATCCCGCAGCGCGGATGCAGGCCCAGCGCCATCGCGACCGTGTTGATCGGCAGCACGTTCTTCATCAGCGATTCGAGCGTGATGCACGCGCCGTCGGGGCAACGCCGCACGAACTCCATGAAGTTGTACGGATTCGGGCCGTCGAAGCCGCCGCCGATGCCAACCCACGTGACGTTCAGCGGGCCGCGATAGACGCCGCGGCGGATGATCCGTTCGAGCGTTTCCAGCGCGTGCATGCCGGTGAGCTGGAAATGCGGCTGGATGCCGGCCGCCTGCAGGCGGCGCAGGTGCTCGTCGACCCAGCCGGGGCCGGCCGGCACGGTCATCTCGCGGTACGCGTCCCACAACGCGGCTTCGTTCAGCGACGTGCCGGCGATGTCCTGGCGATTCATCAGCTCGGTGATGTTCATCTGCACGGTATTGATCGCGACCGTCACCTGGTCGGGCTTCGGCGTCAGCTCGGCGAGCATGTGGCGCGTGTCGTCGGACAGCCATTTCGCATCGGCGCCCTCGCCTTCCGGCGCGAACGAGATCGAGCCGCCCACCTGCAGGATCATGTCGGGCACCGCCTCGCGCAGCCGGCCGAGCAGCTCGTTGAATTTCGACAGCCGCTTGCTGCCCTTGCCGTCGAGTTCGCGCACGTGCAGGTGCAGCACCGTCGCGCCCGCGTTGTAGCAGTCGACGGCCTTCTGCACGTGCTCGTCCATCGTCACCGGAATGTCTTCCGGAAAATCGGCCGGCATCCATTCGGGGCCGTACGGTGCGACCGTGATGACCACCTT
The DNA here is from genome assembly GCF_017104975.1 of Burkholderia sp. Ac-20344. NCBI lineage: Bacteria > Pseudomonadati > Pseudomonadota > Betaproteobacteria > Burkholderiales > Burkholderiaceae > Burkholderia > Burkholderia sp. Ac-20344. Next base: position 3,820 of record NZ_JAAGPP010000109.1, on the reverse strand, counting down.
GTCCTGGTTTTCCGGGTGCAGCGAATCGTCGAGAAATTGCATGTCGTCCTCCAGTGGAAATCGTTGTATTTCGGGCGTACGGGCGTGCGTATCCCGCCGCGCCGGGCGGAATGCCCGGCGCGTTGCATGGGTTTTCAGGGACCGGTTACGGTGCGGGCGCGCTCAGAACGGCACGTCGCCGACGATGCCCGCGCGCTCCATCCGGCGCACGCACGGCGGGTAGTCCATCACCGCGTAGTGCTGGGTGCTGCGGTTGTCCCAGATCGCGACGCTGTTCTTCTGCCAGCGCCAGCGCACCTGGTATTCGGGGATGGTCGCCTGGCTGATCAGGTACTGCAGCAACTGGCCGGCGCCGGGATTCGCGTCCTGCCCGACCCGCACGCGCGCGGGTGTGTGGAAGTTCGTGAAATGCGTGGTGAACGCGTTCACGTACAGCACCTTCTCGCCCGTTTCGGGATGCGTGCGCACGACCGGATGCTCGGCGTCCGGGTACTGCGCCTTCAGCGCAAGGCGCTTGTCGATCGGCATCGCCGCGCCGAAGCTCGCCTCGATGCTGTGGCGCGCGCGCAAGTCGTCGATCTGCTGCTTCACGTGCTCTGGCAGGCGCTCGTACGCGAGCACCATGTTCGCCCACATCGTGTCGCCGCCAACCGGCGGCCCCTCGACGCAACGCAGCACGCAGCCGAACGGCGGCGCCACGCGCCAGCTCGCATCGCTGTGCCACGCATTCTCGTAGCGGTCGTTCGGCTGGTCGGGCGACTTGTAGATCCGCACGAGCCCCGGGTGCTCGGGATCGCTGCCGGCCACCGGATGATCCTCGAGTTCGCCGAAGCGCCGCGCGAACGCGACGTGCTCGGCGCGCGTGATGTCCTGGTCGCGCAGGAACAGCACGCGATGCCGGAGCAGCTGCCCGCGGATCTCGGCGAACAGGCCGTCGTCGTGCACGGCGTCGGCGAGGCTCACATCCAGCAGTTCCGCGCCGATCGCACAGGTCAGGGGTTCGACTCGCATGCGCGTCTCCTCAGACGATGAACACCGACGAACCGGTCGTCTTGCGCGATTCGAGATCGCGGTGTGCCTGCGCGGCATCCTGCAGCGCATAGCGCTGGTTGATCTCGATCCGGATGCGGCCGGCCGCGACGTGCGCGAACAGTTCGCCGGCCAGGTCGTTCTTTTCGGCCGGATCGGCGATGTAATCGGCCAGCGCCGGACGCGTCAGGTACAGCGAGCCCTTCATCGCGAGGCGCTGCGGATCGAACGGCGGGATCGGGCCCGACGCGGTGCCGACGCAGACCATCAGCCCGCGCCGCTTCAGCGAATCGAGCGAGCCTTCGAAGGTGTCCTTGCCGACGCTGTCGAACACGACGTCGACGCCCGCGCCATCCGTCAGCTCGCGCACGCGTTTCGCAACGTCCTCGCGGCTGTAGTCGATCGTATGGTCGCAGCCGTGCGCGCGGGCAATCCCGGCCTTGTGCTCGCTGGATACCGTACCGATCACCGTGAGCCCGAGCAGCTTCGCCCATTGCGACACGATCAGCCCGACGCCGCCGGCGGCTGCGTGCAGCAGGATCGAGTCGCCCGGCGCGAACGCGTGGATGCGGCGCAGCAGGTAGGCCGACGTCAGGCCGCGCATCGTCATCGCCGCGGCCGTTTCGCACGCAATCCCGGCCGGCAGCCGCACGAGCGGCGCGGCGGGGATCAGCCGTTCGGTGCTGTACGCGCCGAGCGTGTTCAGGAAGCCCGTGTAGGTCACGCGGTCGCCGACGGCGACATTCGTCACGCCGGGGCCGACGGCTTCGACCACACCGGCGGCCTCGACGCCGAGGCCGGCCGGCAGCGGCACCGGATACAGGCCGCTGCGGAAGTACGTGTCGGCGAAATTCAGGCCGACCGCGTCGTGCCGCAGGCGCACCTGGCCGGGGCCCGGATCGCCGACGTCGATTTCCTCCCAGCGCAGCACATCGGGGCCGCCGGTTTCGTGGAATCGCACTGCATGTGCCATGTTGTTCTCCGTAGGGTGTCAGTCGGATGCGCGCCGCGCATCGTCGGGTTCGTTCGGTTCATTCGCACGTGGCGGCGTCGCGGTTGCCACATCCGCCAGCGGTTGAGGTTCATCCAGTCCGGCCCAGTCCGCGTCGCCCAGGTAGCGCCGCGCGGCCGGGAAAATCACGCCTTCCATCCGCCCCATCTGCTCGAACGCGCCGTGCGCATAGCGGGCGAGCGCCGTGTCGAACGCGGCCGACGGCAGCCCGCCCGCGGCGATCCGGGCAAGCGCATCGAGCGCTTGCGCGTCGCGCTGCCGCTGGCGGTCGAGTTCGTCCAGTTCCGCCGCAACGCACTCCGCCCGGACGCGCAACGCCGCGAAAAGGTGCGCTTCGATGGCCGTGCCGACACGGGCACGCTGCAGTGCGGCGAGCGATGCCAGCGCATCGTGCATGTCAGCCGCTTGCCGCGGCGACGCGTCCACGTCCGCGTCCGAACCGGACGCCATCAGCGCATGCAGCAACCCGCCGACCGCGCGATGCGCATCGAGGCAGCGCGCCATCACGCGCGCCTCGGCAGGCGATCGCCGCGACGTGCACACGAGCACCGGCACGCCGCTCGTCGCGAGCAGGTGCTGCCGTTGCGCGCAGGCCGCCGCATCGGCATCGTGCGGCAGCGCCGCGACGCCGATCAGGTCGCAGCCGAGTTCGGCCGCAAGCGCACCAGGTGCCGCGTCGCCGGCCCCCGGATGGCCGGCCCCCGCAATCGCATGGGACAACCCCTGCGCCCGTGCGGCGGCTTCCACTTTCGCACCGTGCTCCGGCAGCCGCGCTCCGGATAAACGCGAGTCCGGCGCGGCGCCGGGCAGCATGAACGTGACCCGGGCGCCGACCGCGCGCGCCAGTTCGAGCGCATGGCCGATCGCGTCGATGCCGCCGGGCGTGCCGTCGACCGTCACGAGCAGATGGCGGTACATCGTGCCGCTCCGCTTATCCGGCGAACGGCGCGCTGCGCCGCGTGCCGGTCGATACGATGTTCATGGCCCCTCCTCGTTGCGTTCGTCATGCATCGGAACCCATGCTATCGATGCGGTGCCGGTGCGGCCCCACTCGTCGCGGGGGGGATTGACGCGCGAATGCGGTTCGACCGATCCTTCCCCCCACGCCCACCCCGGACGCTGCCCCGCACGGCACCGCCGGATTCCGACTGCTGCCCCGATGGCCCACCCTCCCGATCGCGCCGACGCGCCTCCCACCGAACTGGTCCTGAAGACGACCGCGCCGCGCGTGCCGGCGCAGTTGCTGGCCCGCGCGCGGCTGAGCCTCGCCGCGCCCGCTTTCGACGGCCGGCCGGTCACGCTCGTGCAGGCGCCGGCCGGTTACGGCAAGACGTCGCTGCTCGCGCAATGGCGCCGCGAAACCCTCGCACTCGGCCGCGCGGTCGTGTGGCTGTCGGCCGACGAACGCGACGATGCGGCGCGGTTGCTGCAGGGGCTCGTGCAGGCGGTGCGGACCGGCTGCGCGCGGCCCGGCTTCGGGCGCCTGATTCCGGTCGGCGCGGCCGATGCGGCGCGTGCGCTGGAGGGCGTGACCGCGTGGCTGGCCGAGGTCGCGCAACTGTCGATCGACGCGCTCCTGATCGTCGACGATGCGGAGCGGCTGCCGCCGGCCGGCCTCGAGGCGCTGACCTACGTGCTGCACAACGCGCCGCAAAACCTGCATGTCGTCGTCGCCGCGCGGCGCGGGCTCGATCACGTGGCCGGCGACCTGCTCGCCGGCGGGCAATGCACGCTCGCGGGCCCCGACTGGCTGCGCTTCACGCTCGACGAGACGATCGA
>NZ_JAAGPP010000108.1:0-32867 GCF_017104975.1 Burkholderia sp. Ac-20344 | reverse complement strand
CGGACGCGAGCGCGCGCCGCGCACGGACGGCGCGGCACGCGGCCCGGCCACGGGCGGCACGCACGCCACCGGGGCGCGCGGACGACATCAATCAGATCGGAGCGTTTTCAGGCGGGGCGCGAGGCTGCGCGAGACGGATGCCCTTGCGGGGACAATCGGGAATGACGGGAGCGGCCGCACGATAGGCGAACGTCCGCACGAAGCCCGGCAGCGCGGGCAGGCTCGTGCCGAGCGCGACGTTCGACGCGAACCCGGGGCAGTACACGCAGTGCGGCACGCCGGCATGGTCGAACGACGACGTATCGTGATCGCCGTCCGGCTGCGCGAGCACGACCTGGCGGGCGCCCGCTGCACTGCACAACTCGAGCGTGAGCGCGCCGGAGCCGCTCGATGCGAGACGCGCATAGCCGATGACGGGCGACAGTACATTCAGTACCAGCGCCAGCCATACGAGGCCGATCCATCGCGTCGTTCGTCTCATCGCGGTCCAGGAAAAAGTGCGCGCAAGTATAGCAAGCGGCCCGATTGTTGCCGATTCCGCACGATGCAATAGTCGGCATCGCAGCGCGCGTCAGAGCGCATGTGCCGTTAATACAACAGAGACAAAATCTAACGATTCGCCACTGGCATAAATCCGAGCACGAGGTTGATAATTATCGAACCTGCTGGAGAAACGACCATGGACGAAAGACCAACTCGCATGCCACCGCCCGAGCAAGTGATGAGCCCGGATCCGGAACCCGTCGGCGTGGAATTCCTCGCCGAGTTGCCCGACCACGTGCGGGCATTCTTCGACGAGCAGCACAAGCTGTACTCGCCGAAGTGAACACCTGTCCGGTTCTGTAACCGCCACGTGTCGATCATCGCTATCGTGCGGTCCATCACTGCGCATTGCGCGCAATTCGCCTCGCACCCGGGCCGCAACAGCCTGACGGTGCCGGATCAGCTCGCCGGCTGATTCTCCGGTCGCTGCGCTACGCCGCGCGACTGTCTTCGTCTATCCTTCTGGTTTTCCACGTCCGGCCCGCCCGGCTCTCCCGATCGTTCCGATGAAGCAAGCCATTCGTGCCAGCCTCGCTGTCGCCGCGCTCGGCGTCGCCCTCTTTTCGTCCCCGCGCATCGCCCGTGCAGACGGCGACGACACCGCCCTCACCAACATCGTCGCGCTCGCGTCGCAGCGCCTCGCGCTCGCCGAACCGGTCGCCCGATGGAAATGGGCGAATCACAAGGCAATCGAGGACCAGCCGCGCGAAGCGGAGCTGCTCGCATCGGTCGAGAAGCGCGCGGCACAGGCCGGCGTCGATCCCGCGTTCGCGCGGACGTTCTTCGAGGATCAGATCAGCGCGAGCAAGGATGTGCAGAACGCGCTGTTCGCAACCTGGCGCGCGACGCGCCCGCCAGAAGGCACGCCGCCCGATCTCGCGACCAGCACGCGCCCGGCGCTCGACCGGCTGACGCAGAAAATGCTCGCGGGGCTCGCGCAGGTTGCGCCGCTGCGCGATGCACCTGATTGTCAGGCGCGGCTCGCGCGCAGCATCGCGAACTGGAAGACGCTCACGCGCTACGACTCCAAGCAGACGCAGGCCCTCGATACCGCGCTGTCGCACGTCTGCTCGGCCGGCGGCGCAAGCGCGATCGGCCGACGCAGCGGGCGCGGAGCGCGCCGCCGCGCCCGATTAACCCGCTTGCCCCGCGGGCGTGAGCGCGGCGAGCGGAATCAGTTGCAGGCCGCGTGCAAGATGCGTCTGCAGCAGGCGGTGGGTGAAGGGTTCGAACACGCCGTCCGTCCCGTCGGCCGCGAGCCGCGCAGCCGCGTCGAGCGATTCCGCCGCACCGAGATAGCGCCAGCCATCGATCACATGAAACAGGCGGCGCTCGCCGCTCGCCTCGAACGCAACGGCGCCTTCGAACGGCCAGGGCGCATCGCCGGCACGGACTGTGTCGGCCGCGGGGCGCCGGTTGTACGACGGACGCAGCCGGGCAATCCATTGCGCTTCGGCGAGCATCGCCCCCAGCTCGTTGCCGGTCTCGCGCCATTCGACACGCCGCACCTGCTGCGCCAGCCGCATTTCCTTCGACGAGCGACGCTCGCCCGTCAGCAGCGCGCGCAGCCGCTGCCGCACACGCACGCTGCGGCCGACATACAGCGGCGTGTTGTCCTCCCCGAACAGCGCGTACGCACCGCATCCGGCCGGCGCGGTATCGAGCCAGGCTTCGGTCAGGTCGCCGCCCAGACGGAAGTGGCGCGTCGTGCGCGTGATCTGGTCGCGCAACCGCTCGAGCGGCACGATGTCGTGCAACTGGCGCCAGAACTGCCACAGGAGGTCGGCATCCGCCAGCGCCCGGTGTCGCGCAGCCGGTACGAGACCGTGGCGTTCGATCAACGCGTCGAGCCCGTGCCGCGACTCACGCGGGAACAGCGCACGCGACAATCGCACCGTACACAGCACATCGGGATTGAATGCCAAGCCGGCGCGCTCGAATTCGGCCCGCAGGAAGCCGCGGTCGAAGCTCGCGTTGTGCGCAACGAAAAGCTTGCCGTCGAGCCGCTCGAACAACGCCGGGGCCAGCGACGCAAATGCCGGCGCGTCGCGCACCATCTCGTCCGAGATGCCCGTCAGTTGCTGGATGAACGGCGGAATCGACTGGCCCGGGTTGACGAGCGTCGTCCACGTCGACACACCGAGCGGGCCGATTTCGACCACGCCGATTTCGGTGATGCGGTGCTCGGCGGGCGAGCCGCCGGTGGTTTCAAGGTCGACGAAAACGAGCGGCTGTTCGCTGGCGGGATCGGACGGACGAGGGGAATCGGACATGAAAAGACGGGGAAACGATGCTTCCGTGAGTATGCACCGGCATCCGGGTTCGCGGCCAGCCCGAACCGGAATGTTCCGTCCCCGGAAAACAAAAAGCCCCCGCAATGCGGGGGCCGGACGTGATCGGCAATGCGTGGCGCGTCAGACCGCCTGGATATTCGCTGCCTGCTTGCCTTTCGGCCCGACTTTCACGTCGAACGAAACACGCTGGTTTTCCTTCAGCGTCTTGAAGCCGTCCATCCGGATTTCGGAAAAGTGCGCAAACAAATCTTCACCGCCATTGTCCGACGTAATAAAGCCAAAACCTTTAGCATCGTTAAACCATTTCACGATACCGGTATCCATGTCTTCGTTCCCCACTCGTTTAGATCAAAAAAGCTATTTTTATAGCCGTTTCCCGAAATCCCGAAACATTGCGCCAGCACCCGCACCAGCACGCCGCCCGAGGACGGAGTGCTGACTTTATAAATTGGACAATCCGGGTGCGTCAAGGAAATTTTTCACGATCGCTTTATCAAAAAATCGTTAATGCCATTGGAATCGGTACACCATCGCCTTTGATTAATTGATTCACGTCAAAAACCTGTCAACATTACCGGGATCAGAGTGTCGATAATCTCGACCATGAAATTCCTACCGGGGACAAATCAGCTCGGTAAAATCCTCGGGTTTTTTCCGGGTTGCGGAAATGCGGGGACGTTGCGATGCTCACTCAACGCCGGAAGGAAGGAGAAGGTCATGTGGCTGGACGGAATCAAGCGCTTCGCGAGCCGGCTCGGACGCGTACGCCGCAAGTCCCGCGCCCTGGCCGAGTCCGCGCGCGAAGCGCCGTGCGACACCGAATTCGATACGACCTGGCACGGCGATCACTGGCAGAACCTGCTTGCATCGCCTCTCGATGCCCGTCACTACGTGATGGAAGACTGGACATACACGCCGCCGCCCACCGAAGACAAGGAGGCCGCGCCTGCGGCCAAGCGCCAGCGCAGGCGGCGCTCGCAAGCGCAGTAGCACGCGGAGCGGCGGGGCAAAAAAAAGCGCGACTGGGAAGTCGCGCCGACAAAGGTTTGGAGATCTTTTCCGTCAACGAAAAAGTCTGCTTCGGAAAGCAGAGATCGCAGTATAGCGACATAACAACCTTTCATTATCCATGCTCCACACAAACCTCTATTGCCGATGTGTCAATAATCGCGCTATGAGGGCCCCCGCCTGCTGCTGATTGCCTGTCGCGATCGCGCAACGCCCGTTACGGAATCCTGATCTCCATTTTCCTTCGCTGCATTGCCGCAAACCCTTGATGGACAATCGTTTGCGCCACCTCGAGGATCTTTGCGCATTCCAAAACACATTATTGCTTAAAGCGTAAGCCTCCCCCGCTCCGCGTACTTCGTACACTGCAGTTGGCTCTTGGATAAGCGCACCGCCGCTCTGCCGAACCGACCACAGCGTCAAGCAAAACAGGCCAGTCTGCAGCAGGCTCGATCGACATCATCGTGTTTGGAGACAGATCCATGAAAAGAACCCTGATCGTCACCGCGTTGTCGGGTGTATTCGTTTCGGCAGCCCATGCCCAAAGCAGCGTGACGCTATACGGCCTGATCGACGCAGGCATCACCTACACGAACAATCAGCACGGCCATAGCGCCTGGCAGGAAACGAGCGGTTCGGTCAACGGCAGCCGCTGGGGCTTGCGCGGCACCGAAGATCTCGGCGGCGGCCTGAAAGCGATCTTCACGCTGGAAAATGGTTTCGGCATCAATAACGGCGCGCTGAAGCAGAACGGCCGCGAATTCGGCCGGCAAGCGTTTGTCGGCCTCGCACACGGCAGCTACGGTTCGCTGACGCTGGGCCGGCAGTACGACAGCGTCGTCGACTATCTCGGGCCGCTGTCGCTGACCGGTACCCAGTACGGCGGCACACAGTTCGCCCACCCGTTCGACAACGACAACCTGAACAACTCGTTCCGGATCAACAACTCGGTCAAGTACCAGAGCGCGAACTACGGCGGCCTCAAGTTCGGTGCGTTGTACGGGTTCTCGAACTCGACGGCTTTCGCGAACAACCGCGCCTACAGCGGCGGCGTGTCGTACAGCTACCTGGGCTTCAATTTCGCCGCGGCCTACTTGCAGCTGAACAGCGACGTGAACGCGCTCGCGCAGGCCGCGTCCGATCCGGGTGCGGTGACCGGCGACTGGACCTTCGCGTCGCGCGTGCAGCGCACCTGGGGTGCCGGCCTGAACTACGGGTTCGGCCCGGCCACGGTCGGTTTCGTGTTCACGCAGACGCGCCTGACCGACATCCGTGCGATCAGCGCGGGGCAGTCCGGCGTGTCCGGCGGCATCACGGGCCTCGGCGGAACCGCGCGCTTCAGCAACTACGAGCTCAACGGCCGCTACGCGCTGACGCCGGCGCTGTCGCTCGCCGGCTCCTACACGTACACGCAGGGCCGCCTCGCCGGCGACAAGCCGACCTGGCACCAGTTCAACCTGCAAGCCGACTATGCGCTGTCGAAGCGCACCGACGTCTACCTGCAGGGCGAGTTCCAGAAGGTCAACAACGACGGCCTCGATCTCGGCGCCAACATCAACGGGCTGGGCGCCGCGTCATCGACCAACAAGCAGATCGCGGTCACGGCCGGCATGCGCCATCGCTTCTGAGCGACCGGCACATCCGCGCCACGCAGGATGACGAAGCGCCCCATCGGGGCGCTTTTTCTTTGCCGGGCTGCGCCGAGCGTCGCTCAGGCGTTGCCGGGCGCCGGGTAACGGACGTCGAGTACGTCGATCGGTTGCGGGCCGGCCGGCGTCATCAGCATCACCGTATCGCCGATCTTCGCCTTGATCAGCGCACGCGCGACCGGCGAAATCCAGCTGACGCAGCCGTGATCGAGGTCGACCTCGTCGATCCCGACGATCGTGATCGTGTGATCATCGCCGTCCGGTGTCTCGTAATCGACCGTTGCGCCGAAAAAGACCTGGTCGACATTCTCCTGCCGGCTCGCATCGACGACTTCGGCCAGATCGAGCCGCTTTGTCAGGAAGCGGATGCGGCGATCGATCTCGCGAAGCCGCCGCTTGCCGTAGATGTAGTCGCCGTTCTCCGACCGGTCACCGTTCGACGCGGCCCAGGACACGAGCCGCACGACCTCGGGACGCTCGACGTCGATCAGGTTCAGCAGTTCGTCCCGCAGCCGCTTGTGGCCGGCCGGCGTGATGTAGTTCTTCGCACCCGCCGGGATCGCGGGCTGGGCCTGGTCGAGATCGTCGTCGTCGCCGTCCGACTCTTTGACAAACGCCTTGTTCATGATGCGGATTCAACATGGATGACTGATGCTCCAAGGGTACACGAAGGGCGCCCCGGCAAGGCCATGCCGAACAATTCGCGAATAAGGCTTCCCTTTTTATACAACCCTGCTATAATTTCGCTTCTGCGTGCGGCTGTAGCTCAGTTGGATAGAGTACTTGGCTACGAACCAAGGGGTCGTGGGTTCGAATCCTGCCAGCCGCGCCACTTTTTTCGAGGGCCTTCTGAACCGAAGGCCCTTTCAGTTCGAAGCAGTAGAAGTTTTGTTTTGCGTGCGGCTGTAGCTCAGTTGGATAGAGTACTTGGCTACGAACCAAGGGGTCGTGGGTTCGAATCCTGCCAGCCGCGCCACTTTTTTGGGGGCCTTCCCATCGCAGAAGGTTCCGACAGTCAAGCAGTACCGTTTTGCGTGCGGCTGTAGCTCAGTTGGATAGAGTACTTGGCTACGAACCAAGGGGTCGTGGGTTCGAATCCTGCCAGCCGCGCCACCTTAAAAGGGCTTTCCTCCGGGAAGGCCCTTTTTCTTTTCTGGCTCCCCCTCCCTCGCTCACGGCACTACCCGGTTGCGCAGCGCTCCTTTCCGGAACAACGCAAGCCACGCCGCAACGCTCCCCCCTTCAAGCAGCACAAATGAAAACGGCGGCCATTGGCCGCCGTCGATCGATCGCCCAGGCAAGCGTCAATAATCCTGCCGCTCGCGCTCGATACGCATGCCGCCGTCGTGGCGCGCATGCGCGCCGTCGTCGGTCGAACGCTCGCGCATGATCCGCATCACATCCGGATTGGTTCGCACGCGCCGCATCACGTTCGCGAGATGCACGCGGTCGCTGACCTGGATCACGAAACGCAGCACCGTCGATTCGTGTGTCAGATCCTCGTCCATCGCGATATGCACGATGTTCGCGTCGGCCGACGTGATGTCCGCTGCCACGCGCGCGAAGATGCCCTTCGTGTTCTTCACGAGCGCCTTCACCGCGACATCGAACAGGCGGCCCGGCTGCGGCGCCCATTCGACGTCGATCCAGCGGCCCGGATCGCGACGATGAATACGCTGCGCCACGCGGCAATCGGTCGTATGAATCGCCATCCCGAGGCCGATGCCGATGTAGCCCATGATCGCGTCGCCCGGAATCGGCCGGCAGCACGCGGACAACTGCACGGACATCCCTTCGGTGCCGGTAATCACGACCGGCGGCGCATGGTGCGCGGGATGCCGCTCGGACTTCGGCAGATCGTCGTCCGCATCGCGGCCGCTCATCAGCACCTCGATGCGCTTGGCCATCACCGCGGCCACACGACGGCCGAGGCCGATGTCCGCGAAGATTTCCTGACGGCTCTTGTTGCCCGTCCACTGCACGAGCTTCTCCCACACTTCCGGCTCGACTTCGGCCAGCGCGAGACCATAGCCCTTCAGGCTCTGGTCGACGAGCCGCTCGCCGAGCTGCACCGATTCGTTCAGGCGCATCGTCTTCAGGTAGTGACGGATCGCCGAGCGCGCCTTGCCGGTGCGCACGAAGCCGAGCCATGCGGGGTTCGGCTTCGAATACGGCGCGGTGATCACCTCGACGATGTCGCCGCTCTTCAGCTCGGTGCGCAGCGGCAGCAGCTCGTTGTTGATCTTCACGGCCACGCACTGGTTGCCGAGATCGCTGTGGATCGAATACGCGAAATCGAGTGCCGTCGCGCCGCGCGGCAGCGCCATGATCTTCGACTTCGGCGTGAACACGTAGACCGCGTCGGGGAACAGGTCGATCTTCACGTGTTCGAGGAATTCGCTCGAATCGCCGGCTTCGCTCTGGATGTCGAGCAACGACTTCAGCCACTGGTGCGCGCGCTTCTGCACATCGCTGAGATCCGCGCTGCCGTTCTTGTACAGCCAGTGCGCGGCGACCCCCGCTTCGGCGATCTCGTGCATCTTGCGCGTGCGCACCTGGAACTCGATCGGCGCGCCGAACGGGCCGACGAGCGTCGTGTGCAGCGACTGATAGCCGTTGATCTTCGGGATCGCGATGTAGTCCTTGAACTTGCCGGGCACGGGCTTGTACAGCGCATGCAATGCGCCGATGCACGTGTAGCAGTCGAGCGGGCTGTCGACGACGACGCGAAAACCGTACACGTCGAGCACCTGCGAGAACGACAGCTGCTTGTCGCGCATCTTGCGGTACACGCTGTAGATCGTCTTTTCGCGGCCGGTGATCTCGGCGTCGATCTTCGCATCGGCCATCGCGCGCTGCGCGGCCTCGAGAATCTTGCTGATCACTTCGCGGCGGTTGCCGCGCGCGGCCTTCACGGCCTTCTCGAGCGTCGCGTAGCGATGCGGGTTGAAGTTCGCGAAGCTCATGTCCTGCAGCTCGCGATACGTGTTGTTCAACCCGAGGCGGTGCGCGATCGGCGCGTAGATGTCGAGCGTTTCCCGCGCGACGCGGCGGCGCTTTTCCATCGGCACCGCGCCGAGCGTGCGCATGTTGTGCAGGCGGTCGGCGAGCTTGACGAGAATGACGCGCACGTCGCGTGCCATCGCGAGCAGCATCTTGCGGAAGTTTTCCGCCTGCGCTTCCTCGCGGCTGCGGAACTCCATCTTGTCGAGCTTCGACAGGCCGTCGACCAGTTCGGCGACCTTCGGGCCGAACCGTTCGGCCAGCTCGCTCTTGGTCACGCCCTGGTCTTCCATCACGTCGTGCAGGAGCGCTGCCATGACGGCCTGCGCGTCGAGCTTCCAGCCAGCGCAGATTTCCGCGACGGCGACAGGATGGGTGATGTAGGGTTCGCCGCTCTGGCGGTATTGACCGAGGTGGGCTTCGTCGCTGAAGTGGAACGCCGCCTTGACCTCTTTGATTTCTTCCGGAGGGAGATACTCGGCAAGCGCGGCCGTCAGTTTCGCGATCGAAACGACGCCGTGCTTGCGAGGCTGCTCCGGTGTGGCGGTCGGCCCGAACAGATGCCGGAAGGACTGTTCGAGGACCGCGTCGATGTACTGGCGCGCAGGCGACTGGGCCGTGGCTTCGGTGGTCGAATCCGCGGAGGCGGACGATGGGGTGGTGCTCATATTCGCCTCCAGGTCGAGTCGTTGCGCGCGTGGATTACATGGCTGGAACGGGCCGGATGCGCGTTACACCGGCACCTTCTTCAGCATCTCGACGCCGACCTGGCCGGCAGCGATTTCGCGCAGCGCGACGACGGTCGGCTTGTCGCGGCTTTCGATCTTCGGCGTATGGCCTTGCGCGAGCTGCCGCGCGCGATAGGTGGCGGCGAGCGCCAGTTCGAAGCGGTTCGGGATTTGCTTCAGGCAGTCTTCGACGGTAATGCGAGCCATGTTGGTAATTCCTTCTGAATATAGTCCTTATTCTACCTTATGTCCCTCGTCCCCCGCGTCATTCCGCGTGGGGCAGATGGATGCCGAGCTCGATGAACAGCTCCGTGTGTCGCGCGTACTGCGAAGCAAAGCGCAGGCGCGTGGCCGCGACGATGCATTCGAGCTCCGCGAGCGCACGCTCGAAGTTCTCGTTGATCACCACGTATTCCGCTTCCGACGCGTGCGCGATCTCGCTGCCGGCAGCAAGCAGGCGCCGCGTGATCACGTTCGGCTCGTCCTGGCCGCGCTTCTTCAGGCGCTCCTCGAGCGCGTCGAGCGACGGCGGCAGGATGAAGATGCCGACCGCGTTGCGGAACTGCTTCTTCACCTGCAGCGCGCCCTGCCAGTCGATCTCGAGCAGCACGTCGTGGCCGTTCTTCATCTGCTCTTCGATCCAGACGCGCGACGTGCCGTAGTAGTTGCCGTGCACTTCCGCGCTCTCGAGGAATTCGTGCGCCGTGTGACGCGTGCGGAAATCCTCGACCGTCGTGAAGTGATAGTGCCGGCCGTCCTGTTCGCCCGGACGCGGCTTGCGCGTCGTGTACGAGATCGACAGGCAGATGTCGTGGTCCTTCGACAGCAGCGCATTCACGAGCGTCGACTTGCCGGCACCCGACGGCGCGACGACCATGAACAGGTTGCCGGGATAGACGCCGCCGTGCAGCGAATGCGACGCGTGGGCGTCGCGATGAGATTCGGTCATGTCAGCCTCCGCAGGGCCGGCACTTCGATGGAAGCGCTTGCGGGAGACGGGGGGGTTGTTTCATCTCTTTTACTCCAGGTTTTGCACTTGCTCGCGCATCTGCTCGATCAACAGCTTGAGCGCCATCGACGCGTCGGCGAGTTCCTTCGCCGCCGCCTTCGAGCCGAGCGTGTTCGCTTCGCGATTCAGTTCCTGCATCATGAAGTCGAGACGCTTGCCGACGCGGCCGCCCTTCTCGATCACATGGCGCGTTTCGTTCAGGTGCGCGGTGAGCCGCGACAGCTCTTCCGCGATGTCGATCCGGATCCCGTACATCGTCACTTCCTGGCGAATGCGCTCCGCGGCTTCCTCGCGCGTGACGATCGGCGCGCTGCCTTCGGGCGCCGCGATGCCGAGCGCTTCCTGCAGCCGCTCGACGATCTTCTGCTGATGCTTCGCGATCAGCTCCGGCACGAGCGGCGTGATGCGCGCGACGATCGCTTCCATCTCGGCGACGTTCGACAGCAGCATCGTCGCCAGCTGCGCGCCTTCGCGCGAACGCACGACGACGAGCTCGCCGATCGCTTCCTTGCCGCACGCGAGCACCGCGTCGCGGATCGCATCCGCCGACACGCCGCTCTCGGCGATCACGCCGGGCCAGCGCAGGATCTCGCCCGCACGCAGGCGGCCGACGCCCGGGAACGTGTCGAGCACCGAGCGCTCGAGCTCGGCGAGCTGGCCGAGCGCCGACTGGTTCAGCGCGCCCGCGCCGATGCTCTGCTCGCCGCGCTGCAGGTTGATGCGGATGTCGACCTTGCCGCGCGACAGCTTGTTCATGAGCATTTCGCGCAGCGCGGGTTCGCACGCGCGCACGTCGTCCGGCATCCGGAAATTCAGGTCGAGGAAGCGCGAATTCACGGTGCGCAGTTCGACCGACACGCTGGTGCCGCCGTTGCCGGTGGCCGTCGCGAGTTCGCGCGTCGCGCTCGCGTAGCCCGTCATGCTGTAGATCATGGTTCGTCTCGCCGTCTGGGTGCCCTCGCGGGCGGGGATATGTCGAGGCGCCCGGCGCATCGGAAAGCGCGGGGCGGGAAGCGCGCATTATCCCATTTTTGCGGACCACCCCGCCGGGCAAGCCCGCCGTTCGGCGCTAAAATCGGGGTTTCCTCTCGTTCCGCGATTCCCACATGACGTCCTCCGTTTCCCGCCCGAGCGGCCGCCGCGCCGACGAACTGCGCAAGGTCGCCCTCACGCGCCACTACACGAAACATGCCGAAGGCTCGGTGCTGGTCGAATTCGGCGACACCAAGGTGCTCTGCACCGCGAGCGTCTCCGAACGCGTGCCCGACTTCCTGCGCGACCGCGGGCAAGGCTGGCTGACCGCCGAATACGGGATGCTGCCGCGCGCGACGCACACGCGCAGCGACCGCGAAGCCGCGCGCGGCAAGCAGACCGGCCGCACGCAGGAAATTCAGCGCCTGATCGGCCGCGCGCTGCGCGCGGTGTTCGACCTCGAGGCGCTCGGCCCGCGCACGATCCACATCGACTGCGACGTGATCCAGGCCGACGGCGGCACGCGCACGGCGAGCATCACCGGCGCGTTCGTCGCCGCTCACGACGCCGTGTCGAAGCTGATCGCGGCCGGCAAGCTCACGCGCTCGCCGATCACCGACCACGTCGCCGCGATCTCGGTCGGCGTGTACGAAGGCGCGCCCGTGCTCGACCTCGATTACGCGGAAGATTCGCGCTGCGACACCGACATGAACGTCGTGATGACGGGCGCCGGCGGCTTCGTCGAAGTCCAGGGCACGGCCGAAGGCGTGCCGTTCTCGCGCGCCGAGATGAACGCGCTGCTCGACCTCGCGCAAGGCGGGATCGCCGAGCTCGTGCAGCGCCAGAAAGACGTGCTGGGCGCCTGACATGCCGGACGACCACACCATCGCGCCGCTGTCGCGCATCGTTCTCGCATCGAACAACGCCGGCAAGCTGCGCGAATTCACCGCGCTGTTCTCGACGGTCGGCATCGAGATCGTCCCGCAGGGCGACCTCGCGGTGCCCGAGGCGGAAGAGCCGTTCGGCACCTTCATCGAGAACGCGCTGACGAAGGCACGCCACGCGTCGCGGCTCACCGGGCTGCCGGCGATCGCCGACGATTCGGGCCTGTGCGTGCGCGTGCTGCGCGGCGCGCCGGGCGTCTATTCGGCGCGCTACGCGCAGCGCGCGGGCCGCGACAAGGGCGACGCGGCGAACAACGCGTATCTCGTCGAGCAATTGCGCGGCATCGACGACCGGCGCGCATACTACTGCTGCGTGCTCGCGCTCGTACGCCATGCGGACGACCCCGAGCCGCTGTTCGCCGAAGGGCGCTGGGCGGGCGAGATCGTCGATACGCCGCGCGGCGAGCACGGTTTCGGCTATGACCCGTATTTCTACCTGCCGTCGCTCGGCGCAACGGCCGCCGAGCTCGAGCCGGCCGTGAAAAACACGCACAGCCATCGCGCGCTGGCGCTGAAGGCGCTGCTGGCGCGGCTTGCGGAGGAAGCATGAGCGTGCCCGATACCCGTTCGCCAACGGAGGTTGCATGAGCCAAGCCGCGGAAACCGGCGCACGCGTCGTCGCGACCTTCACATCGCCCGGCCAGGTTCGGCTCACGTCGCTGCCGCCGCTCGCGCTGTACGTGCATTTCCCGTGGTGTGTGCGCAAGTGCCCATACTGCGATTTCAATTCGCACGAGTGGAAAGGCGAACGGTTTCCGGAAACCGAGTATCTCGACGCGCTGCGCGCCGATCTCGAGCAGGCGCTGCCGCTCGTGTGGGGCCGGCAGGTGCATACGGTATTCATCGGCGGCGGCACGCCGAGCCTGCTGTCGGCAGCCGGTCTCGACCGGATGCTGTCCGACGTGCGCGCGCTGCTGCCGCTCGACGCCGATGCCGAGATCACGCTCGAGGCGAATCCGGGTACGTTCGAGGCCGCGAAGTTCGCGCAGTTCCGCGCGAGCGGCGTGAATCGCCTGTCGGTCGGCATCCAGAGCTTCAACGAAACGCACCTGAAGGCGCTCGGCCGGATTCACGACACCGCGCAGGCGCGCGCAGCCGTCGAGATCGCCGCGAAGAACTTCGACAACTTCAACCTCGACCTGATGTTCGCGCTGCCGAACCAGACGCTCGACGAATGCCGTACCGACATCGAGACCGCGCTGTCGTACGCGCCGCCGCATCTGTCGCTGTATCACCTGACGCTCGAGCCGAATACGCTGTTCGCGAAGTTCCCGCCGGTGGTCCCCGACGACGACGCGTCGGCCGACATGCAGGAGTGGATCCACGCGCGCACGGCCGAAGCCGGTTACGGGCGCTACGAAGTTTCCGCGTATGCCAGGCCGAATCACCAGTGCAAGCACAACCTGAACTACTGGCGCTTCGGCGACTATCTCGGGATCGGCGCGGGCGCGCACACGAAGCTGTCGTTCCCGAACCGGATCCTGCGGCAGGCACGCTACAAGCATCCGGCCACTTTCATCGAGCAGGCGATGGCCGGCACGGCCGTGCAGGAAGAGCGTGAAGTCGGCGCGCGCGACCTGCCGTTCGAGTTCATGCTGAACACGCTGCGGCTCGTCGAGGGCTTCCCCGTGCACAGCTTCGCCGAACGCACCGGCCTGCCGATGAGCACGATCGAGCCGGCGCTGCAGGAAGCGGAACGGCGCGGGCTGATCGCGCGCGATTTCGCGCAGATCGCGCCGACGCCGCTCGGCCAGCGTTTCCTCAACGACCTGCAGGAATTGTTCCTGCGCGACGATTGAAGGAATGAACGTCGCGGCATTTCGGTTACAATGCCGCCTCGTGTGGAAGCGTGGCCGAGCGGTTTAAGGCACCGGTCTTGAAAACCGGCGACGGGAAACTGTCCGTGAGTTCGAATCTCACCGCTTCCGCCAGGAAGTTCGCCAAACCCCGTCCATTCACCGAATGACGGGGTTTTTTGTTGGTCCGCGCACGCCCGTCCCCCACGTTCCGACGCGTCGCGCCGGATGCCGTTACAATCCGGCGCTCCGATTCGCGAAACGGGAAACCCACGTCATGAAGCCCTTCATCGTCTCGTCGCTTGCCGCGCTGCTGGTTGCCGTCAGCACGCAGGCGACGGCCGACACCGCCTCCGCCAGCGACGCGCCAGCGTCGTGCGCGATCGCCTACGTGTCCGGCGTCGGCGGCTCGCCGCGCGGCCTGAGCGAGTACCTCGCGAGCCCGTCGCCCTACAACTACCTGAAGGACAACGACCTCCAGTGCAAGGTGGGGGACGACGGACGCACGTCGAACTGCACCGGCGTGACCTACCTTCGGAACGAACAGGTCAGCGTGTACGACGATTCCGATCCGGCGACGCTGACCGTCGTGGCACGCGTGGAGCTCGACCACGGCCAGAAATACCCGGTGATCATCGTCGTGCAGCGCAAGGACGCGCGCTGCAAATAATGATGCGGCGCCGCACGCGAACCCGTCCGTCGAAACGGCACGTGCGTTCGCGCCCGGCCTCGCGCGGCACCTGAGCCGCAGACACGAGCGGCGGCCCGCCGTCGCGTCACACCGTGCCTGAAGCCTCCCGGCCGGTCGCGCGATCACCTAGAATTCGATCAACACGGCGACATGACCGCCGCCGCGTACTCGATGCCGCGCGCGCCACCCCTGCGCGCGGTAAACGGAGATCGCCATGACCGAACTGTCGACACCGACGGAACCCGTCGATTACGAAGGCTTCGAGATCCATGTCGTGCCGGCCACCGTGCCCGGCAGCGACACACGCTACACCTATACCGGCTACGTGTGCCATCCGGGCGCGAATCCTGCGTTACCCGGCCACGCGGTGCCATTCCATGCGGACGGCGAGGAAAGCTTCGCGAGCCTCGACGAAGCCGTCCACGAAGCCGTGCACATCGGCAAGAGCATCATCGACGGCACACACCCCGACCTGTCGATCCTGTCACTCGTCACGCACGGATTCTGAACCGGGCGGCACGCGTCGCTGGCAATTGTGCGGGCGTCGGCAGCGGTGGTGCCCGCGGCAACCGCTACACCCGGACGGACCATCGCCATGCGCGTGTGTGCCACTCGCGTTCCGCGCCTTTCTTTCAACCTTGCAACACGCACGCCGGGATGCATACCTGCGGCAACCGCGCGAGCGTGCCGTCACATGTCACGTCACATCGCGATGCGCGGACGCACGCCTCCTCGTCATCAGCGATTGAATCATCCGGCATCGTCCGTTATGCGTTTCTCCCGATATCGGCTCGTGTCCGTGCGCCTATCATTTTTTTATAGTCACTTCTGGCTAGCCTCCCATGCGCCCCCTTCCCCGTCCGCGCGTCGACCGGCTGCGTGCAGTTGCACTGGCCGTCGTCGCCATGCTCGCAGCGTGCACGATCACGCCGCCTCCGTCGCTGCACTCGGTCCTGACGATTCCGTCGATCACCCGCAGCGGCAACCTCGCCCAGTACCGCGTCGAGGTCGCGCAGCGCGTCGCCGAACGCAATCCATCCGGCATGCTGCACGGCACACCGCAGGCGATGCTCCGTTCGCTCGTCGTCGTAGCCTTCACCGTCGATGGCAGCGGCCGGCTCATCAACGCGTCCGTCTATCGCAGCAACGGCGACCCCGAAGCGGAAGCGCTCGCGCTCGCGTCGCTGCGCCGCTCGGCGCCGCTGCCGGTGCCGCCGTCGAGACTGCTCGACGGCAACGGCCGGCTCGAATTGATGGAAGGCTGGCTCTTCAACGACGACGGCCACTTCCAGTTGCAAAGCACCGCGTCGGCGCAGGCGCAATCGATCGACTGACCGCTCGCCGCGCCGCGATTGCCGGTGCGCGGCGGCGCTGGCTATAATTTTCCGCAATCGCGCGGCCATCACGCCGCGCGCGCGTTCGCACGCCCCACCCGGCATGCGAGCCGACCACGCCGGCACCGGGCGGCGGCGACGTACCCGTCTCCATCGTCGACCGGCGGGTGACGTCCGCGCCGCCACCGCATCATCCGCTCGGCGCCCCCCGGCAGGCATCCTGCCTGCCCGACCGCACGCCCAGCCGCCCGCCCCAACGACAAAACGGAGACATCCATGTCCGCATCCCCCCCGGCCGTTGCACACGCAACCGGTTCGGCCGGCGCCGTCAGCCACCGGCGCATCGTGTTCGCGAGCTTCATCGGCACCGCGATCGAGTTCTACGATTTCTACGTGTACGCAACGGCCGCCGCGCTCGTCATCGGCCCCGTCTTCTTCCCGCACGGCTCCGCGACCGCCCAGGCGCTGTCCGCGTTCGTCACGTTCGGCATCGCGTTCATCGCCCGCCCGATCGGCTCGTTCCTGTTCGGGCACTTCGGCGACCGCATCGGCCGCAAGTCGACGCTCGTCGCGTCGCTGCTCGTGATGGGCGTGTCCACCACCGCGATCGGCTTCGTGCCCGGCTACGACGCGATCGGCACGCTCGCGCCGGTGCTGCTGTGCGTGCTGCGCTTCGGCCAGGGGATCGGCCTCGGCGGCGAATGGGGCGGCGCCGCGCTGCTCGCGACCGAGCACGCGCCGCAGGGCAAGCGCGGCTGGTTCGGGATGTTCCCGCAGCTCGGGCCCTCGGTCGGCTTCCTGATGTCGAACGGCCTGTTCTTCGCGCTCGCGCTGTCGCTGTCGGACGAGCAGTTCCGCAGCTGGGGCTGGCGCATCCCGTTCCTGGTCAGCGCGGTGCTCGTCGCGCTCGGCCTGTACGTGCGGCTCAAGATCACCGAAACGCCCGCGTTCCAGGCTGCGCTTGATCGCAACGAGCGCGTGCGCGTGCCGGTCGCAACACTCGTCACGCAGCACTGGCAGCCGACGCTGCTCGGTGCGCTCGCGATGGTCGTCTGCTACACGCTGTTCTACATCTCGACGGTGTTCTCGCTGTCGTACGGCGTGTCGGCGCTGCATATTCCGCGCCAGAGCTTCCTCGGCCTGCTGTGTTTCGCAGTCGTGTTCATGGGGCTCGCGACGCCGCTGTCCGCTTGGGCATCCGACCGCTTCGGCCGCAAGCCGGTGCTCGTCGTGGGTGCAGTCGCCGCCCTGCTGTCGGGCTTCGCGATGGAGCCGCTGCTCGGCAGCGGCTCGATGCCGCTCGTCGCGCTGTTCCTGACGATCGAGCTGTTCCTGATGGGCGTGACGTTCGCGCCGATGGGCGCGCTGCTGCCGGAACTGTTCCCGACCAACGTCCGCTATACGGGCGCGGGCGTGGCATACAACCTCGGCGGGATTCTCGGCGCGTCGATCGCGCCGTATATCGCGCAATTGCTGGCAGCGCGCGGCGGGCTGTCGTGGGTCGGCGGTTATGTATCGGTTGCGGCGGCAATCAGCCTGATCGGCGTGCTGCTGATGCGCGAAACGCGCGACGCGTCGCTCGTCTGAGACTCCGGGGCGACCCGGGTTGTGCGGTGGCCGGCGCTGCCTATACTCGATCCCGGGTGCGCCGCTGCGCACGCCCGGGATTCCGCCCCGAAGGAGCCGCCGCCATGAATATCCGCCTCGGCAATGCCGATCTCGTCGTGATCCTCGCGCTTGCGCTGGGCGGCGCGCTACTGCTCGCGCTGCGCTTCCGGCCGAAGACGTGGCGCGGCCTCGTGTTCGAGGCGCTACTGGCGAATCTGGCGGCCATCGCCGCCGTCGTCACGGTCGAGGCGCTGCTCGCCTGAACCGGCCCGCGCCGCTTCGTCAGGCGGTCAGCGGCGCGCGCAGCGCGCCGTAGGCCGGACCGACCGCATCGATTGCGTCGAGCGCCTCCTCGACCGACGGCATCGTGCCCGGTTCGCCGATCGACAGTGCATTCGGCGCGCCGCCGATACCGCAATGGTGCCGCGACGTCGCGACGAAAATCATCACGGTCGGCCGCCGCAGCGCGTGCGCCATGTGCACGAACCCCGTATCGACCCCCACCACGAGTGCAGCCCGGCCGAGCGCCGCGCCAAGCTCGCGCACCGTCATCGCGGGTAGCACGACTGCCCCCGGCGCACGCGCGGCGATGTCCTTCGCATCGCCATGCTCGGCAGCCGATCCCCACGGCAACAGCACGCGCACGCCGCGCGCCATCATCTGCGTGGCGAGCGCGGCCCAGTGATCGGCCGGCCATTTCTTGTCGGGGTTGGACGTCGCATGGAACAGCAGCATGAACGGAGCGCCGTCGGTCACGGCCGCCGGCAGGTTCACGTCCTGCGGCGGGACGATACCGTACGTGGCGATGCCCTCGGGCGCGTAGCCGAGCGCCTCGCCCGCGCTCACGCGCATCCCGTGCCAGGCGTCGCAGTCCGGTCGCGGACCGAAGCGATGCGAATACGCGAAGCGTGCGCCCGTTTCGCCGAGATCCTGCGTCTGGTAGCCGACGCGGCGCGCGGCGCGCGCGAGCACCGAAATGATCGCGCTCTTGTAGACGCCGTGCAGGTCGATCACCGCATCGTAGCGGTGCGCCCGTAGCGCGCCGATCGATGCCGAAATCGCTTTCAGGTCGCCGCGATTGCGCAGCTTCTTGAAGCGGCGCAGCGGCGCGCAAAGGACATTGCTGACGCCCGGATGCCAGCGCACGACCTCCGCGCACGATTCGTCCACCGCCCAGTCGACCGTTACGCCGGGAAAAGCGCGATGCAGATCCGCGACGACGGGCAGTGTCTGGACGACGTCGCCGAGCGACGTCACTTTCACGATGAGGATACGTTTCACGATGTGTGGGGATAGGCCGGCCAATAGGGCATGCTAACGATGGTTACTCGGCGCGGACATTACGCCAACATTACTTTTGCAACAAAATGCATCTCGCGGATGAACTAACCATTGTCGCACCCCGCTCGCATGCGGATCTTTTTATAATTCGGTCTTTGCCTGCCGGCCCGCGTCGATGCCACGACCCGCTCTTCCCGCCCTGTTTCCCGCGCTCACCCGTCGCTCGTTGAGAATCTGGCGCCAGTACGGCGTTTTCTGGCTCGGCGCGATCGTCGTCGGCCTCGCGGCCGTGCTCTACGCGCGACTGATCGACTGGGGCTACGAGACCTTCCGCACGATGCGCGATCACGCCGCGTGGCTGCCGCTGCTGCTGACGCCCGCCATCGCCGCGGGGTCGGTATGGATCACGCGCCGCTTCTTCCGAGGTGCCGAGGGCAGCGGCATCCCGCAGGTGATCGCGACGCTGCATGCGCGCCCGAGCGCGTTCGGCTCCCGGCTGCTGACGCTGCGCATCCTGTTCGGCAAGGTGCTGGTCTCGTTCCTCGGCATCCTGGGCGGCTTCACGATCGGCCGCGAAGGACCGACCGTGCAGATCGGCGCGGCGCTGATGTTCAACCTGCGACGCTTCTACCCGCGCTCGAACGCGCAGATCGAACGTCAACTGGTGCTCGCCGGCGCGGCGGCCGGGCTGTCGGCCGCATTCAATACGCCGCTCGCCGGGATCGTGTTCGCGATCGAGGAGCTGACACGCAGCTTCTCCGCGCGCGCCAGCGGCGTGCTGATCACCGCGATCATCCTTGCCGGCGTCGTCGCGCTCGGCCTGAACGGCAACTACACGTATTTCGGCACGATCGATGCGGGCCCCCATTTCCCGAAACTGCTGGCGCTCGCCGTGCTGGTCACCGCGATCGTCACGGGGATCGCGGGCGGCCTGTTCTGCTGGTTGCTGCTCAACACGGGGCGCTGGCTGCCCGCGCAGCTGCTGGGCCTGTATCGCGAGCGGCCGATCGCGTTCGCCGCGCTGTGCGGCCTCACGATCGCCGTCGTCGGCCTGGTATCGGGCGGCACGACCTTCGGCAGCGGCTATGCCGAGGCGCGCGGCCTGCTTGACGGCAGCCAGCATCTGTCGGTGTTCTATCCGTTCCTGAAGATGGTGTCGATGGTCGCGTCGTACCTGCCGGGCATCCCGGGCGGCATCTTCGCACCGTCGCTGTCGATCGGCGCCGGGTTCGGCAACCTGCTGCACATCGTGTTCAGCAACATGAGCCTGCCGATGCTGATCGCGCTCGCGATGGTCGGCTATATGGCAGCAGTCACGCAGTCGCCGATCACGTCCTTCGTGATCGTGATGGAGATGATCAACGGTCACGCGCTCGTGATTTCGCTGATGGCCACTGCGTTGGTGTCGAGCCGCGTATCGCGCTTTTTTGCGCCGCCGCTTTACGAAACGCTCGCCCAGCGCTATCTCGCGCCGCCCGTCGCGGCTGCCGAACCGGCTGCCGCAACCGCGGCGAGCGCGACGATGGCAACCAATGTCACCGAGCCGCAGGATGCGGCCGCCGCGCCCGCCGATCCGCTCGACACGCTGCGCGACGAAGGCGGTAAAAGCGGCAAAGGCGGCGAAGTGCCCCCCGCCGCCGCGCCGGTCGAAGGCGCAGCGCATGCGCCGGCGCCGCACGACGACGAGCCGGCTGCGGCCGGTGCGAACGGTCCGGCGCAGCCCGGCCCGCGCGATACTCAGTAGATCACGACGGGTGCCGGCCGGTAGTACACGGGCCGTGCCGGCACGACGATGCACCCGGCCAGCGTGATCGCGACGAGCGCGATGGCAATTGCGGTTCTTTTCATCGCCCGCCTCCATCATGCCCAGTGGCCACGGGTCCAGAACCAGTTCGGACCGCGCTGGTCCCAATGGCCCGGCACCCAGTGCATGCCGACGCGCTCGGCTTCCCAGTGGCCGCCGATCCACACGTAGCGGCCATGATCCCAGTGCCAGTGCCCACGGTCCCACACGTAGCCCACACGCGAGGCCGGCACGACCTCGTAGCGCACCGGCGGCGGCGCATTCGGCGCGACGACGACGATTTCCTCGGTGCGCACGGCGACCGGCTCGGCGACGACCACGCGGCCCTGCGGCGCGATCACGGGCGTGCCGACGAGAATCTCGTCCGCATGCGCGGCAAACGGTGCGACGACGGCTGACAGGCCCGCGGCAAACAGGGCGAGCGAAACGATACGACGTTGAACGGTAGAGACAGCCATCACAACCTCCTGGTTGAACAAGTTACGCGAGCGTATTCGTTCAATGCGGAAGGCGCGATAACGGCCGACAGACGCCGTGTTACGACGTGCCCGAAAGTGCAACAGGGCGTAAGACGCGCACGGCGGCAGGTGCCGCCGTGCGGAGGGATACCTGCAACGGTCAGGCTTGCGGGATCTCGATCTTCACTTCGAGGACTTCGAGATCGTCCTGGCGCTCGAGGCTCACGCGGATGTCATCGTTCGAAATATGGACGTACTTCGAGATGACCGCGACCAGCTCCTTCTGCAGCGCCGGCAGGTAATCGGCCGGCGGGCGGCCGCCGACGCGCTCGTGCGCGATGATGAGCTGCAGGCGCTCCTTCGCGACCGATGCGGACTTCTTCTTCTCGCCGAGGAGAAACGAAAGGATGGACATGGGCGGCCTCCGTTACTTGCTGCCGAAGAGGCGCTGCAGCAGGCCCGGCTTCTGGTAATCGGTGAAGCGCAGCGGCTTGTCTTCGCCGAGGAAGCGGGCGACGACGTCCTTGTACGCTTCCGCAACGTCGGTGCCGTCGATATGCACGGCCGGCAGACCCTGGTTCGATGCATGCAGCACGGCTTCCGACTCGGGCACCACGCCGATCAGCTTGATGCGCAGGATCTCGCTGATGTCCTCGAGCGACAGCATCTCGCCTTCGCTGACGCGCTTCGGGCTGTAGCGCGTGATCAGCAGGTGCTCCTTGATCGGATCCTTGCCTTCGGTCGCACGCTTCGTCTTCGACGACAGAATGCCGAGAATGCGGTCGGAGTCGCGCACCGACGACACTTCCGGGTTCGTGACGATCAGCGCTTCGTCCGCGAAGTACATCGCGTGCAGCGCGCCCGCCTCGATACCGGCCGGCGAATCGCAGACGATGTACGCGAAGTCCATCGCGACGAGGTCGTTCAGCACCTTTTCGACGCCTTCGCGCGTGAGCGCATCCTTGTCGCGCGTCTGCGACGCCGGCAGGATGAACAGGTTCTCGCACTTCTTGTCCTTGATCAGCGCCTGATTCAGGTTCGCTTCACCCTGGATCACGTTCACGAGGTCGTACACCACGCGGCGTTCGCAGCCCATGATGAGATCGAGGTTGCGCAGGCCGACGTCGAAGTCGATCACGGCCGTCTTGTGGCCGCGCAGCGCGAGACCGGACGCAAAGCTCGCGCTCGTCGTCGTCTTGCCCACGCCGCCCTTGCCCGAGGTCACCACGATGATTTTTGCCATTTACCCAATACCCTGTGTTCGTCAATGAGAGCCGATCGACCCGGAGCGCACCACGTGTATTACGTCAGGCGCAGCGGTTCGATCATCAGTTTTTCCTCTTCGAGCCGGATCTGCACCGCTTTGCCCAGTACGTCGGCGGGCAGCGGGTTCTCGGTTGTTCGATAGATACCCGCGATCGAAATCAGTTCCGGCTCGAGACACGTGCAGAAAATGCGCGCGTCGTGATTGCCGTGCACGCCCGCGAGTGCGCGGCCGCGCAACGGCGCGTAGATGTGGATATTGCCTTCCGCAATGATTTCCGCGCCGTGACTGACCGGCGCGAGCACCACGAGGTCCCCTTTCGCGTAAATCTGCTGCCCCGAACGCAACGGCCGGTCGATCACGAGCGTCTGGCCGCCTGCCTGCAACAACGTCGGTGCGGGCTCCGGCGCCGGTTCGGCTGCCGGAGCGGCGGCTTCGGCAACGGGCGCAGGCACCGGTTCCGCTTCGTCGGCGTGCTTCCCGGCCGGCGCGCGGCGATCGCGCGCCTCGAGCAACGGCAGGCCGGCTTCCCCCGCCCAGCCCTGCGTTGCCAGCGCGACGACGCCCACCGGGCGCATCCGCACGTCGTTCAGCATCTGGCGGATGTCCGCCAGCACGACGCGTTCGCCTTCAGCCAGGCGGCGGACGTCGATCGCGACGACATCGTCGGCGAAAAACTCGGGAGTCGCTTCGAAGCGCTTGACCAGTTCGGTACGCAACGCATCGAGATCGGTCGTCTTCACGGTGAACAGCAACGTATCGACCGATCCGCTGCGCAGCTCGAAGAATGGCGATTTTTTAAGCGACATGGACACTCTGCAAAAATTTTTTGCGTATTTTACAGGCGTCCACGCGCGCGGCCATTATTTTTGGGGAACCGGGTGGCGGCGGCCCGGGCGGGCGCGCAGCCGGCAGGCGGGCAGGCAAGCGGGCGACCGGACCTTCATCGCGGCGTGCGACCCGCGTTCTGACGTCGCGTCAGTGCTTCACCTGCGATACGTACAGCGATTTCATCGCGCCGGGCATCCGCGCGATCGGCGCGTGTTCGCCGGTGTTGCCGAAGCCCGCACGCTCGTAGAAGCGGATTGCGTTGCGGTTCGCATCGGCAATCCATGCGTAGACGTCCTGGGCGCCGCGCTCGGCGAGCCATGCAGTGGCCGTCTCCAGCAGCAGCACGCCGCCGCGCAGGTGACGCACCGCGTGCGCGACCCACAGCTCGCTGACGAACGCGCGCCGATCGGGCGTATTGTCGAAATACGCGCCGATCATGCCGGCCGGATGGCCTTCGGTATACAGCAGGAAAGTCGTCGATTCGTCGGACACGGCGCGTTGCGCGGCGATCGCCGACGCTGCGTCCGTTTCGACGTTCAGCAATTCGGCCTCCGGCGCTTCGCCGGGCGCGTAGGGCTCGCGCAGCGATGCGGCGCGGAGTTCGCGATACACGCCGCCCTGGTCGGCAACGATACGACGAACGGTCAAGGTCGAACTCATGCAGGCACAGCCCCCTTCGGACAGCAAGCTATTAGCTTCAACCGAAAGCGGGGCATGAGTCAAATCGTAATTTTCAAATGGCGGCGCGAATCGAAAGGCGGCACCCACCACCAGCAGCCATGCGGCCAGCCGATGTGCACGTGCAGCATCGCCAGGCCGATGCATGCCGCCGGACGACAGCCGCGACGGCTTCGTTCGATACATGGCGCCAGTCGCCTTGCGACATGAGGCAGTCGCCCGTCGGGCCCTGCACATTTCATCGCGAAAGCCGTAATGATCCGTAATATTGGTAACTCGAAAGCAGGTGTCACGGGTAGCCGCCGCCCTCCGCATATTGCGACGCAACATTTGTTGCGAACCTGTGGCGCCGATGCCCGCGCGCGTCACGACCCGCCATCCGTCTGACAAACCCGCCGCCCGTACGGGCCGATTCGGCCTTCCCCGCATGTTTCAATCAGCGTGCGCGGGCCCTTCCCTGCCTGCGCCGCACACGCCCCGCCGTTTGGAGCCGCGCGCCTAGCGCCAGGGTTTGGCAAGTGTGCGCATGGGTCGTATAACTGGCAGAACCGGGTGACGATCCGGCGCAACCGCGCGTGCGTCGCGGACCAACGAGAATTCGAATAACCGTACAGGCGGCCGCCTTCGGGCCGGCCGGCAGGAGGGAGACAATGGCAATGACCGACGGATCGGCTTCGGGCTGGTCGGATGGCAAGCGTTACCTGTGGCTGCTCGGCGCGCTGACGATCACGCTGCCGATCCTCGCCGCCCAGCTCGCGCTGTCGACGGGCCTGCACGTGTTCTGGTGGTTCGGCCCGCTGTTCGCGTTCGGCGTGATCCCGATCCTCGACACGCTGATCGGCGACGATCGCGACAACCCGCCCGAGGCCGTCGTGCCGCACCTCGAACGGGAGCGCTACTACCGGTTGATCGTCTATCTCGCGACCCTCGTCGAATACGTCGCGTTCTTCGTGTGCGTATGGATCGTCGGCACGCACGCGCTCGCCTGGTACGACTACGTCGGCTTCGCGCTGTCGCTCGGCGCCGCGACGGGCATCTCGATCAATACCGCGCACGAGCTCGGGCACAAGACCAACCGCTTCGAGCGCTGGCTCGCGAAGATCACGCTCGCGCCAGTCGCTTACGGCCACTTCTACGTCGAGCACAACCGCGGCCATCACGTGCGCGTCGCGACGGCCGAGGATCCGGCGAGCGCGCGCTACGGCGAATCGTTCTGGGCGTTCCTGCCGCGCACCGTGACCGGGAGCATCCGCTCGGCGTGGCGGCTCGAGAAGGCGCGCCTCGAACGGCTCGGGCATTCGCCGTGGACCTGGCGCAACGAGGTGCTGCACGCATGGGCGATGACCGTCGTCGTATGGGGCATCGCGATCGCGATGGCCGGCAAGGTCGTGATCCCGTTCCTCGTGATCCAGGCCGTCTACGGCGCGTCGCTGCTCGAAGTCGTGAACTACGTCGAACACTACGGGCTCGGCCGCCGCAAGCTGCCGAGCGGCCGCTACGAACGCTGCACGCCGCAGCATTCGTGGAACAGCAATCACGTCGTCACCAACCTGTTCCTGTACCAGTTGCAGCGGCACGCCGACCATCACGCGAACCCGACGCGCTCGTACCAGGCGCTGCGCCACTTCGACGATTCGCCGCAACTGCCGGCCGGCTACGCGACGATGATCCTGTTCGCCTACGTGCCGCCGCTCTGGTATCGCGTGATGAATCCGCGCGTCGTCGCGCACTACGGCGGTGACATGGCGCAATCGAACATCAAGCCGTCGATCCGCGCCCGGGTGCTCGCGCAATTTCCGGCCGCGGCGTGATCGCGGGGGACGAGCCGGGGGAGGCTTTCGTCGGCGCGGCGCCGCAACGCCATGCGCGCCGCAGATGTCCACGATTGCGATGACGGCAGTCAGCAACGCAGCCCGTCAGGACTTTCTGACACTCGGTCCGTCATGGGATCGCGGTGTTTGCCATTCAGCGCGGCTGTATCGAGGATGCGGCACGATCGTGCACGCGATGGGCCGCCATCGTATCAGCACGATCCGAATTGCCGATGATCGAGCGGTTGCCGCTGCAACGGCTTGCGACACGACACACACGCCGCGAACCCAAAACGAAAAACCCCTTGATCCTTCCGGATCAAGGGGCTTCGTATTTTGGCGGAGAGGGTGGGATTCGAACCCACGGTACGGGGAAACCGTACGCCTGATTTCGAGTCAGGTACATTCGACCACTCTGCCACCTCTCCTTCCTTGCTGCTTTACTGCATTTCGCGGTTGGTCGTTTCCGCGAAAGAAAAGATTATAGAACGATCTCTTCTAAACTCACAAGCCCTTTTTGCAAATTTTTTGCGAGGACTTCGGGGGCTTGCCGGTGCGCGACCTTACGACGCCTGTGCCGGCGCGTCGATGCGCTCGACGCCGCCCATGTACGGACGCAGCACTTCCGGCACCGTGACCGAGCCGTCCGCGTTCTGGTAGTTCTCCAGCACCGCGACGAGCGTGCGGCCGACCGCGAGACCCGAACCGTTCAGCGTATGCACGAGCTCGGGCTTGCCCTGCGCGTTGCGGAAACGCGCCTGCATCCGGCGCGCCTGGAACGCTTCGGTGTTCGAACAGCTCGAGATCTCGCGATAGGTGTTCTGCGCAGGCAGCCACACCTCGAGGTCGAACGTCTTCGCGGCCGAAAAGCCCATGTCGCCCGTGCACAGCGTGATCACGCGGTACGGCAGGCCGAGCTTCTGCAGGATCGCTTCCGCATGGCCGACCATCTCGTCGAGCGCCGCGTACGACGCTTCCGGCGCGACGACCTGCACCATCTCGACCTTGTCGAACTGGTGCTGGCGGATCATCCCGCGCGTGTCGCGGCCGTACGAACCGGCTTCCGAGCGGAAGCACGGGGAATGCGCGGTCAGCTTGATCGGCAGCGCGGACGCGTCGACGATCGACTCGCGCACGGTGTTCGTCAGCGAGATTTCCGACGTGGAGATCAGGTATTGCGTGACCTTGTTCTCCTCGCCGCCCTTCTCGACGCGGAACATGTCGTCCGCGAACTTCGGCAGTTGGCCCGTGCCGTACAGGATCTCCGGGTTCACGATGTACGGCGTATACGTCTCGGTGTAGCCGTGCTGCTGCGTGTGCGTGTCGATCATGAACTGCGCGAGCGCGCGGTGCAGGCGCGCGATCGCGCCGCGCAGCATCGTGAAGCGCGCGCCGGCGAGCTTCGCGCCGGTCTCGAAATCGAGGCCGAGCGGCGTGCCGACGTCGACGTGATCCTTCACCTCGAAATCGAACTGGCGCGGCGTGCCCCAGCGGCGCACCTCGACGTTGTCGGCTTCGTCCTTGCCGACCGGCACGCTTTCATGCGCGACGTTCGGCATGCCCAGCATCAGGTCGGACAGGCGCGCCTGGATCTCGCCGAGCTTGGCTTCTCCCGCCTTCATTTCGTCGCCGATCCCGCCGACCTCCGCCATCACGGCCGACGTGTCCTCGCCCTTCCCCTTCATCGCGCCGATCTGCTTCGACAGGCTGTTGCGGCGCGCCTGGAGCTCTTCGGTGCGGGTCTGGATCGCGCGGCGTTCCGCTTCGAGGGCGGAGAACGCGGCGATGTCGAGGGTGTAGCCGCGATCGGCGAGGCGCTGGGCGACGCCGTCGAGGTCTTTGCGCAGCAACTGGATGTCGAGCATGGGAGGACTTGGAGAATCGTTGTGTAAGACGGGAATTCTAACGCACCGCGGGGCCGCCACGGCACTGGCCGGACGGACAATGCTGCAAACGGGCGATGACCGTGGTGCGACGGCCATGGCAGTATCGCTTTGCCGGTCCGCCCGCCGGCACCCGCGAAATCACGCGGCATCGAAGCGCCGCGGCTCGCGAAACGCCCGTGCGTGCCCGCAGCAGCGCATCGACCGAGGCACCCGCCACACGTCACATCGACTCAAGGAACCCGATGGCCATCGAACTGGACAAGGACGTACGCGACCGCGCGATCGCGTCGCTGCAACGCTATTTCACAGAAAACATGGACGAGCCGATCGGCAATATCCAGGCCGGCGCGCTGCTGCACTTCTTCGTCGAGGAGATCGCGCCCGCGATCTACAACCTCGCGATCGCCGATGCGCAGCAGAGCCTGCACGCCCGCGTCGCCGAACTCGACATCGAGTGCCATCAGGAGCCGTTCGACTATTGGAACAAGCAGCCGGGCCGCAAGCGCTGACGCGTTCGCGGCGGCGCTTGCCGGACCGCGCCGTGCGCGTTGCCGTCAGTCCTTCTTGCCGGCCTCGCGGTCGAGTTCGCGCAGCCACGCGAGCTTGTCGGCGATCTTCGATTCGAGGCCGCGCGGCACCGGCTTGTACCAGCGCGGTTCGCGGATTCCGTCCGGCAGGTACGTCTCGCCGGCCGCATACGCATTCGGCTCGTCGTGCGCGTAACGATACGCGTGACCGTAGCCGAGCTCCTTCATCAGCTTGGTCGGCGCGTTGCGCAGATGCACGGGCACCTCGCGCGACTTGTCCTGCTTCACGAACGCCATCGCCTGGTTGAACGCGTTGTAGCCCGCGTTGCTCTTCGCCGCGCACGCGAGATAGATCACCGCCTGCCCGAGCGCGAGCTCGCCTTCCGGCGAGCCGAGCCGCTCGTAGGTTTCGGCCGCGTCGTTCGCCATCTGCAGCGCGCGCGGATCGGCGAGGCCGATATCTTCCCACGCCATCCGCACGATCCGCCGCGCGAGGTACTTCGGATCCGCGCCGCCGTCGATCATCCGGCAGAACCAGTACAGCGCGCCGTCCGGGCTCGAGCCGCGCACCGACTTGTGCAGCGCCGAGATCTGGTCGTAGAAGTTGTCGCCGCCCTTGTCGAAGCGGCGCGCGTTCAGCGTCATCGCGCTGCTGACGAATTCGGCATCGATCGTCGCGACACCGGCCGACGTGGCCGCGGTCTGCGCCTGCTCGAGCAGGTTCAGGAAGCGCCGCGCGTCGCCGTCCGCGTAGCCGACCAGCGTATCGATCGCCTTGTCGTCGAACGAAAGGCCGTCGAGCGCGATTTCCTGCGCACGCTTCAGCAGTTGGCGCATCTCGTCGTCGTCCAGCGACTTCAGCACGTACACCTGCGCCCGCGACAGCAAGGCCGAATTGACCTCGAAGCTCGGGTTCTCGGTCGTCGCGCCGATGAAGGTCACGAGCCCCGACTCGACGAACGGCAGCAACGCGTCCTGCTGCCCCTTGTTGAAGCGGTGGATCTCGTCGACGAACAGGATCGTGTGGCGGCCGGTGCGGTTCAGCGTGTCCTTCGCCTGCTCCATCGACTCGCGGATGTCCTTCACGCCGCCGAGCACAGCGGACAGCGCAATGAACTCGCAGTCGAACGCGAGTGCAGTGAGCCGCGCGAGCGTCGTCTTGCCGACGCCGGGCGGCCCCCACAGGATCATCGAATGCGGCTTGCCCGATTCGAACGCGAGCCGCAGCGGCTTGCCTTCGCCCAGCAAATGCGTCTGGCCGATCACCTCGGCGAGCGTCTTCGGCCGCAGCGCCTCGGCGAGCGGGCGGCGCGGCTCGACTTGAAACAGATCGGACATGAACCCTCGCTCCACATCAAACGGTCGCGGCCGAACCGGCCGCCGGACCCGACATTATGACAGCCGAGCGAATGCACCGCCGTACCCGGTGCCCGCGCCCGGTGCCCGCGTCCAAAAACAATACGGGCCTGCCGTCGCCGGCAGGCCCGTAGGGGAAACAGCAGCGCGCGGCGCCGGTCAGCCGGTAATCACGTCGGCGCCCTTCGGCACGACGAACTTGAACGTATCGCCCTTCAGCGGCGGATTCGTCTGGATGTTCGTAAACGTCAGCAGCGTGACGTTGCCGAACACGTCGTGCAGCTCCATCGCGGCGAGCGTGCCGTTGCGGAAGCCGATACCGATCCGCTGGAACTGCGTGTCCTGCGCCTTCGGCAGCATCTCGAGCCACTCGATCCCGCCCTTCTCGCCGGCATCGCGCAGCGTGTAGTTCTTGTCGAGATCGTTGCTGCCGAACAGGATCGCGGCCGGGCTCGCGCCCAGCGCGCCGTTCAGCTTGCGCTCGGTGACCTGGTTCAGGTCGCGGTCGTACACGTAGAGCTTCTCGCCGTCGGCCTGCAGCACCTGCTGGTACGGCTTCTGGTACGTCCAGATGAACTTGCCCGGGCGCGCGAACACGAACGTGCCGCTCGAATTGTCGGTGGGCTTCGGCACGGCCTGCGCGGCGCTCGCGCCCTTCGCCGGTGCCTTGACGATCTGCTGCGTGAAGTCGCCCTTCGCCGAACGCACCTGCGACACGAACGCCTTCAGTTGCTCGGTGCCGCCCGCGAACGCGTGCGTCGCCGCGAGCATCAGCGATGCGCCGGCGAGCGCCGCGCCGAGCCAGCGCCGCGTCGAACGAAGGGACATTGCGAACGAATGTTGCTGCATATTGCGGTTTTCTCCCTGGGTGGCCGGCGCGGCGAACGCCGCGGACTCATTCCGCGTCGCGCGCCGGCACAAGAATTTCGCGGTTGCCGCTCGACGACATCGCCGATACGAGCCCCGACTGCTCCATCTGCTCGAGCAGCCGCGCCGCGCGGTTGTAGCCGATCCGCAGGTGGCGCTGCACGAGCGAGATCGACGCGCGGCGGTTCTTGATGACGATCTCGACCGCCTGGTCGTACAGCGGATCAGACTCGTCGCCGCCTTCGCCGGTTCCCGCGCCGGCCGAGCCCTCGTCGCCGTCGGCGGTGCCGCCTTCGAGCAGGCCCTCGACGTAGTTCGGCTCGCCCTGCTCCTTGAGCTTCTCGACGACGCGGTGCACTTCGTCGTCGGCGACGAACGCGCCGTGCACGCGCACGGGCAGCCCGGTGCCCGGCGCCAGGTACAGCATGTCGCCCATCCCGAGCAGCGATTCGGCGCCCATCTGGTCGAGAATCGTGCGCGAGTCGATCTTCGACGACACCTGGAACGCGATCCGGGTCGGCACGTTCGCCTTGATGAGGCCCGTGATCACGTCGACCGACGGACGCTGCGTCGCCAGGATCAGGTGGATGCCGGCCGCGCGCGCCTTCTGCGCGATCCGTGCGATCAGTTCCTCGACCTTCTTGCCGACGACCATCATCAGGTCGGCCAGCTCGTCGATCACGACGACGATGTTCGGCAGGCG
The DNA here is from genome assembly GCF_017104975.1 of Burkholderia sp. Ac-20344. Classification (NCBI taxonomy): domain Bacteria; kingdom Pseudomonadati; phylum Pseudomonadota; class Betaproteobacteria; order Burkholderiales; family Burkholderiaceae; genus Burkholderia; species Burkholderia sp. Ac-20344. Next base: position 1,822 of record NZ_JAAGPP010000108.1, on the reverse strand, counting down.
GCCGAGCGGCTCCGGATCTTCCGGCGTCAGGCTGAACGGATTCGGCAGCTTCTCCTCGCGCTTCGCGGCCTCGTCGATCTTGTTGTTGTAGCCCGCGAGGTTGCGCACGCCGAGCTTGCTCATCAGCTTGTAGCGGCGCTCCATCTCCGCGACCGTCCAGTTCAGCGCGTGGCCGGCCTGGCGCATGTCGGTGACGACCGGGCACAGCAGGTGCGGAATGCCTTCGTAGACGCTCATTTCGAGCATCTTCGGATCGATCAGGATCAGGCGCACCTGCTCGGCGGTCGCTTTATACAGCAGCGACAGGATCATTGCGTTGATCCCGACCGACTTGCCCGAACCGGTCGTGCCGGCAACGAGCAGGTGCGGCATCTTCGCGAGATCCGCGCACACCGGCTTGCCGCCGATGTCCTTGCCGAGGCTCAGCGTCAGCGACGACGAGGCGGCCGCGTACACCTCGGAACCGATGATCTCGGACAGGTGGACCGTCTGGCGGCGCTGGTTCGGCAACTCGAGCGCCATGTAGTTCTTGCCGGGAATCGTCTCGACGACGCGGATCGACACGAGCGACAGCGAGCGCGCGAGATCCTTCGCGAGGTTGACGATCTGGCTACCCTTCACGCCGGTGGCCGGCTCGATCTCGTAGCGCGTGACGACCGGGCCCGGATACGCGGCGACGACGCTCGCCTCGACGCCGAAGTCCTTCAGCTTCTTCTCGATCAGGCGCGACGTGAATTCGAGCGTATCGGCGGAAATCGCCTCCTGCGCCTTCGGTGCGGGATCGAGCAGCGATACCGGCGGCAGCGTCGAATCGCCCGGCAGGTCGGTGAAGAGCGGCACCTGGCGCTCGCGCTCGACGCGCTCGGATTTCGCCGGCGTGACGACCGGCGGCACGATCGTCACGGGCTCGTGATCCTCGATGCGCACGCGCTCCTCTTCGACCTTGCCTTCGCGGCGCACGGCCGCGGCCTCGCCGAGCTTGCGGTCGCGCTCGGCCTCGCGGCGCAGCTTCGCGACGTTGACGGCGGACAGGATCGCGCCGCCGACGCGCTCGGCGACCGACAGCCACGAGAAGCGGAAATACAGCGACAGGCCGATCGCCAGCGCGATCAGCAGCAGCAGCGTGCCGCCGGTGAAGCCGAACGCGTGCGACATCGCGCCCGCGACGGCCTCGCCGACGACGCCGCCTGGCGCACGCGGCAGCTGCACCTTCAGCGACCACATGCGCAGCGCCTCGATGCCGTCGCACGCCAGCACGACGAGCACGAATGCGAGGATTTCGGTGAGCCAGCCGATCGGCCGCTCGGGCTCGTCCGAAACCGCCTCGTGGCGCGTGATGCGGCGATAGTTGACGGCAATGCGGCGCGCGAGCGGCACGATCAGCCAGTAGGCCGACAGGCCGAACAGCAGCAGGATGATGTCGGCCGTCCAGGCACCGACGCGGCCGGCCCAGTTCGAGATGTGGTCCACCTGGGCGGCGTGCGTCCAGCTCGGATCGCGCCGGCTGTAGCTCAGCAGGGCCATCACCAGAAATGCGCCGAGCGCGACCTGGAGAATCCAGCGGATCTCCGTGAGGAGCTTCGACATCCGGTGCGGCAACGCCTGTGCCTGGGCGGAATAAGGAGCTTTTGCCATGAATCCGTATAAAGAGGACGGGCCGTGCGCCCGCCTGTCGTTCGATCCCGCTTATTGTAAACGCTGCACCGGGCCGCCAAGTGTAAATGACGGTTACATAACGGGGCCGGGGTACGGCCGGCCCGGCGGACGCGCTCCGCAGCGGCCCTTTCGCGCCGGTCCGGCCGGGCGCCGCGGCTGCGCCGCC
>NZ_JAAGPP010000107.1:0-33357 GCF_017104975.1 Burkholderia sp. Ac-20344 | reverse complement strand
CGAGCAGCGCGCGGACATGCCGGTGCAGCACGTCGCGGTCGATCGGCGGCAGGCCGCGCGCGCTTTGCCACAGTTTCGCGGTCGCGAGCGGCAGCATCACCAGCGCGATGATCGAATGGAACAGGAACGCCGGTTCGAGCGCGGGGTTCAGCGTGCCGGCCTGCTGCGCGCCGCGAATGCGTTCGGCAAAGCGCCCGACATGGTCGAGCGGAATGCGCCGGACCATCCGCTCGCGCAGCAACCCGCCTTCATGGACGATCTCGCGCAGCCAGATCGACGGCAGCCACGGCATGCGGTGCGTGACGTCGAAGAAGCGGTCGACGAGTTCGGCGACGAGCGCGAACGGATCGTTGTCGATCTGCGGCTCGGTCGGCCGCCACACGAACGCGATGACCTGCGCGAGCCGCTCCTCGACGATCGCGTCGAGCAACTGCTCGCGATTCGTGAAGTAGTAGTGGACCATCGCCGACGTGACGCCTGCTGCTGCGGCGATCTGCGCGACGGTCGTCGCGGCGATGCCGCGCTCGGCGAACAACTGGATCGCGACGTCGAGCATGTGGTCGCGCAGGTCGAAATCGTCGACCGACGGGCGGCGCCCGCGCGGCCTGGCGACGGTGGATTTCGCGTTCATGAAATCGACGCTAATTGATGAGTTAGTTAATTTCAAGGAAGGGTTTTCGCCGGAGTTGATCGCGATCAGGCGAGCGTCGAACGGGGGCACGGGCGGGCAGGGTTGCGACGCGGCGCGGCGCGGCAAGCCGGCGGCGGAGTGTAGGGAGCGGCTAACGGGGAAACAGCGGGGAAACAGCGGGGAAACAGCGGGGAAACAGCGGGGAAACAGCGGGGAAACAGCGGGGAAACAGCGGGGAGTGGCGGGGCGACAGCAGGGAACCGGCAGGAAAACCGGCCGCGAAGCGAGGGCACGTGCCTGGACAATGGCACGCGCCCCGGAAAGCGGTTACTGATCGATCGGCGACGTCAGCGGCACGCGTTCGCCGGTCAGCCCGAACACGACGAGCTGCGCGGGCTCCGTCGCGCTCGCGTTGCGCGACACCTGGTGGCGCGAGCCGGGCGCTTCGTACCAGCCTTCGCCGGCGCGGTAGCGGTGCAGCGGGCCGCCGTTCACCTGTGACAGCACTTCGCCTTTCGACACGACCGCGAACACCGAGCCGAGGTGCCGGTGGGCGTCGGACGCCTGGCCGGGCGCATAGTCGACGGTCGCGACGACCGCGAGCTTGCCGGGCGCTTCAGGCACGGCCTGCTGCATGACCGTGTGCACGTTGTTGCCGGCGTCGTGCGCCCGGGCGGCGGCCGGCAGCAGCGCGGCGCCGGCTGCAAGCCACGCGCACAGGGCGGCGCGGCGGAACGTAGCGTCAGTCATCGTCGTCTCCTTACTCGGGCATCTTGCGGAACGCGATCGCGAAGCGGTTCCACGAGTTGATCGTCGCGATCAGCATCGACAGGTCGAACAGCTCCTCGTCGGTGAAGTGCGGTTTCACGGCGTCCCAGACGGCGTCGGGCACGTGGTTGCTGGCGACCAGCGTCAGCGCCTCGGTCCATTCCAGAGCCGCGCGCTCGCGCTCGGTGAAGAACGGCGTCTCGCGCCACGTGACGACGGTGGCCAGGCGGCGGTCGGTCTCGCCACCCTTGCGCGCGTCGGTCGTGTGCATGTCGACGCAGAACGCACAGCCGTTGATCTGCGACGCGCGCAGGCGGACGAGTTCGGCGAGCGGTTTCTCGATCGAGCTCTTCGCGAGGAATTCCTCGGCGTTGCGCATCACCTTGATCGCGTTCGGGCTGGCGGTATAGAAGTTCAGGCGTTGCATGGCAGGTCCTTTTTCGGTTGGGGCGCACGGTGGCGCGACAGGACCTACTTTAGGCCGCATGCTGGCCTGCTTGAATGGCCAATTTTCGGAAAATTCAGGTAACCAGTGGAGTGCCGCCGATGCGATCCGAACCCAGCAGGCCGGCCAGCGTCGCAAGCGCCGTGTCGATGCGCAGCGCGTCGATCCCGCCATAGCCGAACAGCAGCCCCGCACGCACCGGCACGCCGACGTGGAACGCCGAGATGCCGTACAGGCCGATGTCCTGCGCGCGGGCCGCGCGGACCAGCGCCGCTTCGTCGAGCCCCGGTTTCAGGTACGCGGCGAGGTGGATGCCGGCGGTCGGCACGATCGCGTCGAACCACGGCGCGAGTTCGCCGCGCAGATGCGCGATCAGCATCTTGCGGCGCGCATCGTAGTGCTTCTGCACGCGCTTCAGGTGCCGCGCGAAGTCGCCTTCGAGCATGAAGCGCGCGAGCGCCGCCTGCGTGAGCGTGCAGGTATGCCAGTCGACGATCTGCTTCGCCTTGGCCAGTGCGCCGCGCAGCGCACGCGGCGGAATCGCGTAGCCGATCCGCAGTTCGGGAAAGATCGTCTTCGAGAACGTGCCGACATATGCGACGAGGCCCGTGCGATCGAGGCTCTTCAGCGATTCCACCGGCCGGCCTTCGAAGCGGAACTCGCCGTCGTAGTCGTCCTCGATGATCACCGCGCGGCGGCGCTGCGCCCATTCGAGCAGCGCGACGCGCCGGTCCAGCGTCATCGGCATCCCGAGCGGGAACTGATGCGACGGCGTCACGTAGACGAGACGCGCGTCGTCGGGCAGCCGGTCCGTGACGAGGCCGTGCGCATCGACCGGCACGCCGATCACCGTCGCGCCGAGCGACGCGAACGCGGCGCGCGCGGGCGGATAGCCGGGATCCTCGACCGCGACCACGTCGCCGGGCCGCACGACGACGCGAGCGATCAGGTCGAGCGCCTGTTGCGCGCCTTGCGTGACGAGCACGTCGTCCCAGCCGCACGCCACCGCGCGGCTGAACGCGACGTAGCGCGCGATCGCGCCGCGCAACTGCGGATCGCCGGCCGGGTCGTGGTACTGGGCGGGGCCGCGCATCTGCTGGCGCAGCGCGTGATGCAGGCAGCGCCGCCACGCGTCGAACGGGAACAGCGCCTTGTCGGTCACGCCGCCGCGGAAGTCGAAGCCGGGCGCATCCTGCGGCGCGGGCATCGCAAGCGCGTCGGGCAGGTCGTCCCACAGCGCGCGCGCATCGACCGCGTCGATGCGCGGCGTGTCCTCGACGAGCGACGACGCGGACATGGCCGCCGCGTGCGGCACGCGCGCGAGGCCGTCGGCGACGAACGTGCCGTCGCCCGCGCGCGTATTCAGGTAGCCCTCGGCGACGAGACGCTCGAACGCGTCGAGCGTCGTCTTGCGCGATACGCCGAGCTGTTTCGCGAGGTCGCGCGTCGACGGCAGCCGCGCGCCGCCGGCGAGCCGCCCGTCGACGATCGCGGTGCGCAGTTGCCGGAAGATCTGCCCGGTCAGGTCGTGACGGCCTTCGATGCGGATCGCGATGTCCATCGCAGTGGTTACCTCAATTGCCGTGATTTCGTGCCAATCAGCATACCGGAAGTCGGCCGCGGCGGTGGCGTTGCGGGACGCCGATACCGGTCGCCAGGCCGCAAGGAATCGGGGCGCCGGGCCGAACCGACCGGGCGGCGCAGCTGTGCCCTGGATCGGCGGCCCGCATCGTCCGATTGGACCTCGGCCCGCCGCTGCCTTACGATCCACGGGAATCACGACAACCTCACACCGGAGCGAGCCCATGCTGTCCGAAGACGAACTTGCGCTGCTCGACGCGATTCGCACGACCGGCAGCCTGTCGCGTGCGGCCGCGCGGCTTGGCAAGGCGCCGTCGACGGTGTCGCACGCGGCGCGCCAGCTCGAAAACCGCTTCGACGCGCTGCTGTTCGACCGGCGCGGCTACCGGCTGCAGCTCACGCCGGCCGGACAGTTGCTGACCGACGAGGCGGCGCGGCTGTCGCTGGACGTCGCGCGGCTGACGCAGCGCGTACGGCAGGTCGCGAGCGGCTGGGAGGACCGGCTGTGGATCGTCAGCGACGAGGTGCTGGAGTTCGACACGCTGCTGCCGGTCGTCCGCGCGTTCGATGCGCTCGACTCGGGCGTGTCGTTGCGTTTCACGCACGAAGTGCTCGGCGGGACCTGGGAAGCGCTGCGCGACGGCCGTGCGGACCTGGTGGTCGGCGCGACCAACGAGCCGCCGGCGATTCCCGGCTTCAAGTGGTTCGAGCTGGGGACGATGGAGTGGGTGTTCGCGGTGTCGCCGCGCCATCCGCTGGCCGCCGCGAGCGGCGCGCTGACGCGGGACGCGATCGGCGCGCACCGGGCGGTCGTCGTGGCCGATTCGTCGCGGCGCGCGGCCGGCCGGGCCTATGGCCTGCTCGGCGGACAGGCCGTGCTCGCGGTGCCGTCGATGCGCGCGAAGATCCTCGCGCAGCGCGACGGGCTCGGCGTCGGCTGGGTGCCGCGCCGGCGCGTGGCGTCGTTGCTCGCACGGGGCGAACTCGTGGAAAAGCAGACGGCCGATCCGCGCGAGCCGAACCTGCTGTATGTCGCGTGGCACGGCGACCGCGACGGCCGCGCGCTGCAGTGGTGGCTCGAGCAATTGCGCGAACCGAGGCTCGCGCAGCGCCTGCTCGACGGCATCGACGTGGCCGGCTGACACGGGCGGAAGAGAACGGGGCAATCGAACCCGCCCGCTCGAACATGTTCGACAACTTCGAACATGTTCGTCGCGCACGTCGTACGGCAAGGCCGGACGCGGCGCGCATCCTGTGTCCACGGTCAACTCACCGGTTCACAGGAGAACATCATGCAACGCTTCGAAGGAAAGACGGTCCTCGTTACGGGCGGCAACAGCGGCATCGGCCTGGCGGCCGCCAACGCATTCGCGGCAGAAGGTGCACGCGTCATCATCACCGGGCGCGATGCGCAGACGCTCGAGGCCGCGCGGCAAAGACTCGGCGAGGGCGCGCTCGCGATCCGCAACGAGGCCGGCAGCGTCGCGTCGGCCCGTGCGCTGGCCGATGCGATCGCGTCGGCGGGGGCGCGGCTCGACGCCGTGTTCATCAACGCGGGCGTCGCGAAACTCGCGCCGTTCGCCGACAGCGACGAGGCGATGTGGGATCTCGTGTTCAACACCAACGTGAAGGGCGCGTATTTCCAGATCCAGTCGCTGGTGCCGCTGCTGAACCGCGGCGCGTCGATCGTGATCAACGGCTCGATCAATGCGCATATCGGGATGCCCGGCTCGTCCGTGTACGCGGCGAGCAAGGCGGCCGTCAATTCGTTCGCGAAGACGCTGTCGACGGAACTGCTGCCGCACGGCGTACGCGTGAACGTCGTGAGCCCGGGGCCCGTGCAGACGCCGCTCTACGGTAAGCTCGGGCTCGATGCGGCGACGCTCGACGAGACGGCCGAGAAGATCAAGGGCCTCGTCCCGGTCGGCCGGTTCGGCACGCCGGAGGAAATCGCGTCGACGGTGCTGCACCTCAGCGCGCCGGAATCCGCGTTCATCGTCGGTGCGGAGATCATCGCGTCCGGCGGGATGGGGTTGCTCTGATCGGCGAGGCCCCGGCGGGGGCTGCAACCGCCCGGCGTGACGCCGGGCGGAAGTTCCCGTCGCATGCGGACGCACGGCGTCCGCACCTCGCATCTATCGCGCCGCACAGGCGCCATGCCCGTCACGCCTGTCGCCGCCGGCTTTGAGCTGCGTCACCGTGAGCCCGGAGAACGTCGCGCGGCCCTGCTCGGCAAACACGGCGACGCGGTCCGCGTCGAGCGGCGGAAAGATCAGGTCGGTGATCGCCACGCGGCCGCCGTTCGCGAACACTTCGACCGAGCCGCGATCGACGACGATCTCGAGCCGCAACTGCCCGTGCTCGAGCGGCAGGTTCACGATGTGTTCGCGGCTGAACGTGTCCGCGAAATTCGCTTCGCCGGACCGGGAGCGGTCGAGCGTCAGCGTGCGCTTCGCCGTGTCGTACACGATCCGGGTGCCGATCGAACCATCCGCCGACTGGCGGACGATCAGGCCGGCACGTGCCGCGTGCTGCGGCGTGATCGTGACCGTGATGCGCTGGACGACGCCGCGTGTCGCGGCCGACAGCGCGCGTGTCGTGGAGTCGACCGTGAGGTTGCCTTCATGCACGGCGGGCCTGCCGTCCGCCCATGCATCGAATGCGGCGGCCGGCGTGACGACGAGCGTCGGCTCGCCGTCGATCGTTTTCAGCGACAGTTCGCGCGGCAGGGTCGTCGCGCCGCGCCACGGCGTGGTCGGCACTTTCGCTGCGTAATCCCAGTTGCTCATCCACGCGATCGCGACCGGCCGTGAGCCGGGCGCGCCGGAGAAGGTGCCGGCGGCGTAGAAGTCCGCGCCATGGTCGACCCAGCGGAATTGCGCGGGATCGGAGCCGGCCGGTGCGATGTGATCCGGCGTAAACGTGCGGCCGTCGAAGTGGCCGACGAAGTACATGGCGCCGGAGCCGCCGGCAATCGACCACGGGTTGACGTTGACGATCATGACCCACCTGGTGCGTGCGGGGTCGCCGTCGAGCGGCAGCGGCACGAGGTCGGGCATTTCCCACAGCGTGCCGTCGTGCGGCACGCCCGGCCGCGTGAAGTCGCTCAGGAAATTCCAGTGGATCAGGTCGTCCGAGCGATAGAGCTTCACGACGTGCGCGTCGGCGACGACCGTCGTCATCAGCCAGTAGCCGCCCGGCGCGTACCACGACACTTTCGGATCGCGAAATTGCTTCGATTCCGGATCGAGCGTCAGCACCGGATTGTGTGCATACGGCTGCCAGGTCGCGCCTTGATCGAGGCTGTACGCGAGCGACTGCGCCTGGGTGCCCGGCGCGTGACCGGAGCCCGCCTTGTACACGCTCGTATAAAGCGCGACGAGCGGCGTGCGGCCCGGCTTGCCCAGGCCGGACGTGTTGAGCGTGTCGGCGACGATCGAGCCGGAGAAGATTTCCTCCGTCGCGTTCGCGCGCATCGCGACCGGATGCTCGCGCCAGTGGACGAGATCGGTGCTCGTCGCGTGGCCCCACGACATGTTGCCCCAGTCGTTGCCGACCGGATTGTATTGGTAGAACAGGTGATAGCGGCCGTTGTCGTAGACGAGCCCGTTCGGATCGTTCATCCAGTTACGCTGCGGCGTGTAGTGGACGGCGGGTCGCCATTGCGGCGTGCCGTTGTCGGCCGGCGCGCTGCAAGGTGCGGCGGCGACCTGGGTGCAGGCCGCGCAGGCCAGCAGCATCCGGGCGATCCGGATGGAAAAGCGGAAATACGTCGATATCATGCGGGGTCACGTGCTCCGCCTTGCAAAGCGGGAAAGGAGGGCGCATGCCGCTTTCAACGGCGGTGTGCGCAATGGATGGAAGAAGAAAATGGGGAGGCGCGCACGCGACACGCGCGATATGCGCCTCCCTCCCTAACCTCGTGCCTTTACCAGCGATCGTTATTATTGTTGGTTATCGTGATTTCACTGGTTGTGGCCGGCACCCGTCGCGGGCAGGTTCGCCGGAATGTCGCCGTAGCCGCCGAGCCCGCCGCGCCCATAGGTGCGATCGACCGTCGTCGACGTTCCGTTGATGCCGACCTTCACCGTCGGCGCGAGCGTGCCGCCACGGCGCGGGCCGATCGCATCGATGAACGACTCGACGAGCCCGCCCGGCATCACGTAGTGCGAATACGACTGGAATTCGCGCGGGTTCTGGTTCGGGTCCTGCGAATACGGTGCACCGGCCGGCGCGGAGAAGTCGGTCGGATTGCCGAGCACGAGGCCGCTGCCGCCGTTCAGCGGGAGGAAGTCGCTGCGGATGCCGTTGCCGACGAAGCCGTACACACCGTCCGGTCCGTCGACGCCGGCCGCCATCGTCGTTCGGTGACTGATCGTGAACAGGTAGTACTTGCCGTCCTTCAGGTAGATCTGCGGGCGCTCGGTCTGGTCGTCGACGCAGTTCGCCGACAGGATCGGCGGCAGGAACTTCCATTCGGTCAGTTGCGGGTTCGTCGCGACCGCGAGGCCGACGTTGGCCTTTTGATACACTGCGCCCGAATTCATCACCGCGTTGAGATCTTCCTTGTACGGATCGTTCGGCGCGTAGCCGAGATCGGCTTCGGTGCAGGTACGTGCGCCGCGCTGGCCGCCCGTATTACCCTCGAAGACCATGTAGGTCTTGCCCGGGTGCGCGGGATCGGTGAATACGAACGGATCGCGGAACGAGAAGTAGGTGTTCTGCTGGCCGGTCTGGTAGTAGTTGCCGTCCGGTTGCAGCAGCGCCTTGTGATTATCGAAGCCGCTGAACCACACGTGCTTGTCGTCGGCGTGGATATGGCCGTCGGCGCGCGTGATGATCGCCTGCGGCGGCGTGATGTCGGCGCCGCCGGGCGCCGAGCGGTTGAACGACGTCGCGGTGTAGTAGAGGTTGACGTTGTCGCCGTTCGTGAGGCGCGCGGAGCCCGACCATTCGGCGTTGTTGGTCATCGGCGCGGTGCCGAACACCTTGGCGCTGGCGCCGTCGGGGAACAGGTGGCCGCCCCAGGTCCAGCCGCCGTTCGCGGGGCGCTGCGACGCGGGAATGCCCGCGCGACGGTAGAAGAAGCCGATGCGCGCATGGACGTGACGGTCGTCGAACGTGTAGCCCGCATGCGGATCGGCGGTGAGCGAGAAGATCACCTCCCAGCCCTTGTAGCTGAGCTGGTTCGCGCGCAGGTCGGCCAGCGGCCAGGTGTCCCACACCCACACGTCCGAGTTGATCAGCGGGAAATCCTGCGGGATGTCCGGCATCGTCAGCGCTTGCGGCAGCGAATTCTTGTCGGCGCCGGCCGTGTGCGACTGCGCGACGATCTGGCGGATGTCCGCGCGGGTCCAGCGCATCGTGAAGTTTCCTTCGGGGTCGTATGCCTGCTGCGTATGTGGCGTGGGCGCGGGAGCGCCGGCGGTCTGCGCATGCGAAGCGGACGCGAAAGCGGCCAGTGCGGCGCCGGCGAAAAGCAAACGTTTGGCCGCAGTCGTGCGGCAAAAAGGAAAATATGTCATCTCGGCGTTGTCTCTGTTGACGTGAAAAGGAACTGCTGAGGGTGGCATCGATGTCCAAACCGGTTTGGATGCTATTTCAAACCGGTTTGGACGTCAAAAGATAATTAATTGACGGTAATCACTACCGAGCGGAAACAATTGCCGGAAATCGGCATGCCGCGCGGGCACATCGAGTGTGAGGAACGACGGTGAAGGTGAATCTGAAGGCGCTATCGGACGCGCTCGGGCTGTCGCGGACGACGGTCAGCCGCGCGCTGAACGGCTACGACGACGTCAGCGAGGCGACGCGCGAACGCGTGACGCGGGCTGCCCGGGAAATGGGGTACGTGGCGGATCCGACCGCGCGCCGATTGGCGACCGGGCGCGCGGACGTGATCGGGATCGTCTATCCGTTCGGCGCCGACGATCTCGGCGATCCGCGTTTCGGCGAGGTCGTCGCGGGCATCACCGAGCGGCTCGCGGAACGCAATCTCGATTTCATCATCGCGTCGGCGCGACCGAATGCGGAGCTGGACACCTATCGGCGCATCGTCGACGGCAAGCTCGTCGACGGCCTGATCGTCGCGCGCACGCTCGTCGACGATCCGCGCATCGCGTACCTGCAGGCGAGCGCGTTTCCGTACGTGGCTTACGGCCGGACGCAGACGGCCGAGCCGCATGTGTGGTTCGATTTCGACAACGAGGCCGGCGCGCGGGACGCGGTGCGCAGGCTGATGGGTTTCGGGCACCGGCGCATTGCGATGATCAGCGCGCCGCTTGCACTGAATTTCGCGGCGCAGCGCCGTGCGGGCTATCTGTCGGCGCTGCGCGAAGCCGGCATCGAGCCGGATCCGGCGCTGCTGGTCGAATGCCCGTTTACGCACGACGGCGGGCTGCAGGCGGCGCGGGCGCTGCTCGCGCACGCCGAGCGGCCGACGGCGCTGCTGGTCGACAACAACATCGCAGGCGGCGGCGCGTTCCGTGCGCTCGTGGACAGCGGGCTGCGGCTGGGCGAGGACCTGTCGCTGATCGTCTACGACGGCGTGCCGCCGGACATCGCGCATCCGTATCGCGTGACGGCGGTCGTGCAGCCGACCGGTCACGCGTCGGGGCGCGCGCTGGCGGAACTGATGCTGCGGCTGCTGGGCGATGGCGTGCGCGAGCATCGGCTCGAGGCGCCGGTCATCGAGGCAGGCGACACCGACGGTCCGTTGCGCGGCCAGCCGGCGCGGTGAAGGCGAGGGGCGCGGGCGCCTGCGGACGCCGGCGGATCGCGCTCATCCGAAAAGGCCATGACGATGGCAGGGGCGATTACCTGTTTACTAGACGACCGGTCTAATCCAGGGCTATCATCCGTCCTCATGGATGCGGCGACGTCTGGTCTGCGGTGCATGCAGCAACGACGCGAAAATGCCATTTCGCGTTGCATGCAGGTGGTACAGCGAGACGCCGCCGCTTTATTTCCAATTTTTCTAGACGACTGGTCTAATAGGCGCATGTCGCATTCGGATACGCGGGTCGCACGTTGACGCGTCACAGCTGACTAACCGACAGGCGTGCCGCGCCGGCCGGGTTGTCCGGTTGGGCGGCCCCGTTCCCCATCCATTTTTCGAAGGAGTGTCCGATCATGAAGATTCTGGTTGTCCTGACCTCGCACGACACGCTCGGCGACACCGGCAAGAAGACCGGCTTCTGGCTCGAGGAACTGGCCGCGCCGTACTACACGTTCAAGGACGCGGGCGTCGAGCTGACGCTCGCGTCGCCGAAGGGCGGCCAGCCGCCGCTCGACCCGAAAAGCAACGATCCGGCTGCCCAGACCGACGCGACGCGCCGCTTCGAAGCCGATACGGCGGCCAAGGCCGCCCTTGCTTCGACGCTCAAGCTGACCGACGTGTCCGTGGACGATTACGACGCCGTGTTCTACCCGGGCGGCCACGGCCCGCTATGGGATCTCGCCGAGGATCTGCATTCGATCGGCCTGATCGAGCGCGCGTTGGCGGCCGGCAAGCCGGTCGCGGCCGTCTGCCACGCACCGGGCGTGCTGCGTCACGTGAAGAACCCGCAGACCGGCGAATCGGTCGTGCGCGGCAAGCGCGCGACGGGCTTCACCAACAGCGAGGAAGCGGCCGTCGAACTGACGGAAGTCGTGCCGTTCCTCGTCGAGGACATGCTGAAGACCAACGGCGCGCAATTCGAGCGCAGCGCCGACTGGGCGCCGCATGTCGTCACCGACGGCCTGCTGATCACGGGGCAGAACCCCGCGTCGTCGGAGCCTGCCGCCGAGGCGCTGCTCGCGCAGCTCGGCCGCCGTTGAGCCGACGGCGCCGGCCGGGCCGGCGCCATCCCGTATCCGTCGCCGGGCGCAAGCCGCCCGGCGACGGCCCGAGTCATTCCGTCGTGCGCACCGCACGGCGCGTTTCCAGTCGTTTTGCAGAACCAAGCAAAGGAGCCGTGGATGTCTGCCCTGTTCGAACCGTTCAAACTCAAGGATGTCACGCTGCGCAACCGCATCGCGGTGCCGCCGATGTGCCAGTACGTCGCCGAGGACGGCGTCGTCAACGACTGGCATCACGTGCATCTGGCCGGCATCGCGCGCGGCGGTGCGGGCCTCGTGATCGCCGAGGCGACGGCCGTGTCGCCGGAAGGGCGCATCACGCCGGGCTGCGCGGGGCTGTGGAACGACGCGCAGGCCGAAGCGTTCGCGCCGTCGGTCGCGGCGATCAAGGCAGCCGGCGCGGTGCCCGGCATCCAGATCGCGCACGCGGGCCGCAAGGCGAGCGCGAACCGTCCGTGGGAAGGCGACGACCATATCGCCGACGGCGATCCGCGCGGCTGGCAGACCATCGCGCCGTCTGCGGTGCCGTTCGGCGCGCATCTGCCGAAGACGCCGCGGGCGATGACGCGCGACGACATCGCCCGCGTGCAGGCCGACTTCGTTGCGTCGGCGAAGCGCGCGCGCGACCTGGGCTTCGAATGGCTCGAACTACACTTCGCGCACGGCTATCTCGGCCAGAGCTTCTTCTCGGTGCATGCGAACCAGCGTGACGACGAGTACGGCGGTTCGGCCGAGAACCGCGGCCGCTTCCTCGTCGAAACGCTGGCGGCCGTCCGCAAGGTATGGCCCGAGCATCTGCCGCTGACCGCACGCTTTGGCGTGATCGAATACGACGGCCGCGACGAAGAGACGCTCGCCGAGTCGATCGCGCTCACGCAGCGGCTGAAGCAGGAAGGGCTCGACATGCTGAGCGTGTCGGTCGGCTTCTCGACGCCCGACGCGCAGATTCCGTGGGGTCCGGCGTTCCTCGCGCCGATCGCCGAGCGCGTGCGGCGCGAGGCCGGCCTGCCGGTATCGTCCGCGTGGGGGATCGACACGCCGCAACTGGCGAACCGCGTGGTGGCGGAAGCGCAGCTCGATCTCGTGATGGTCGGCCGCGCGCATCTGGCCGACCCGCACTGGCCGTACTACGCGGCCAAGCAACTCGGCGTCGAGCGTCCGTCGTGGACGCTGCCCGCGCCGTACGCGCACTGGCTCGAGCGCTACCGGACCGCCGACAAGGTGGCCTGAGCAGGCGCGGTGCAGGGCGGCGCGCGCATGACGTGCGCCGCCGATCCGGCGCCGATGGATAGAATGGCGGTTCGCGCAGGCCGGTGGCCTGCGCGAACCGCCATTTTTTTCATTTCGACCGAGGTGCCATGGGCGCACATGTCCCGTCGTCTCACGATCCCGCCACGCGGCCGCGTGCGCAGCAGGTCGCCCGCGCCGTGCTGTATGCGGCGCTGCTGGTGATCGCGCTGTGGGTGATCCGCGATTTCATTCCCGCCATCGCGTGGGCCTGCGTGATCGCCATCGCGATGTGGCCGATGCTGAAGCGCTTCGAATCGCACCGGCTGTTCCGCAACCGCCCGACGCTCATCGCGCTCGTCATCACGGCGGCGATCTCGTTGCTGGTCGTGCTGCCGGTGGCCGTCGCGGCGACCCAGGCGATCGGGCAGGCGCATGACCTGCGCGAGTGGCTGCGCACGATCCAGGACAACGGCATCCCGGTGCCGGACGTGGTCGGCCGGCTGCCTTACGGCGCGGCACAGATCACCGAATGGTGGCAGGCCAACCTCGGCCATCCGCTGCATGCGGCCAGCGCGATGCACGGCGTCAACAGCGAGAAATTCCTCGCGTTCGGCCGGCAGTTCGGCACGAAGCTCGCGCATGCGCTGCTCGAATTCGGCTTCATGCTCGTCACGCTGTTCGTGATCCTGCGCGCGGGCCACAAGCTGTCGGGGGCGTTGCTGCAGGGCGCGCGGCGCGCGTTCGGGCACAACGGCGCGGAGCTGATCGAGCGGATGGTCGCGGCCGTGTTCGGCACGGTGACGGGGCTCGTCGTCGTCGGCCTCGGCGAGGGCGCGCTGCTCGGCATCGCATATGCGCTGGCGGGCGTCCCGCATGCGGCGCTGCTCGGCCTCGTCACGGCGATCGCCGCGATGCTGCCGTTCTGCGCGCCCGTCGTGTTCTGCGGCGCGGCGCTCTGGCTGTTCGTGCAGGGCGCGACCATGTGGGCCGTCGCGGTGGCCGTGCTCGGGTTCGTCGTCGTGTTCGTCGCCGAGCACTTCGTGCGGCCGGTGCTGATCGGCAGCTCCGCGCGGCTGCCGTTCCTGCTCGTGCTGTTCGGCATCCTCGGCGGCGCCGAGACGTTCGGCCTGATCGGGCTGTTCGTCGGCCCCGCGCTGATGACGGTGCTGACGATGCTGTGGGCCGAGTGGATCGCATGACGATGCGTGCCGAGGCGCCGGGGTGAAGCAGCGGCGCGGATGCGCGTGCAAGCGCGTACCGGTCGCTGCGGCGCGCGACGATCGGGCTTGCGCCGAGGCCTGCAATGCAGGGATCCGGATAAAGTTCTCTACATTTCTTTTCGATCCGAACCCAAAGGTCGAGTAGCATGGGGCTTTCGATCACGCCGGCATGGCGCAGCAGATTTTCCCAAGCATGCGATTGATTACGATGTCCCGTCCCGCAGCGACGCTGTCCCTGGCCGCCAGTTGCCTGATGTTGCACGGTTGCGCGTGGTTCGACTCGTGGCTGCCGTTCTCGTATTCGCGCACGCCGCTCGCGAGAGCCGCGTCGCGGCATGGCGCGACGCGTGCCGATGTCGTCCGCGCCGGCGGCAATCCGCGCAGCGTATGGATGGTCCGCAACGGCAGCGGCGTCTGCTACAACTACTTCATCGAGCACGGCAACGATCACCGCGAGTATTTCGTCGTGTTCGACAAGGCCGGCGTCGTCACGCAATACGGCTTCGATTCCTGCATGAACGCCGACCGCAAGGGCACGCTCCAGCCGGGCAAGGCCGCGTCGCGCTAGCGCGGCGGCCATGCCCACCGGCTGTCACGCGATCGTGTCGACCACGCCGCCGTCCACCCGCAGCGCGGCCCCCGTCGTCGCCGAAGCGAGCGGCGAGCACACGTAGACGACCAGGTTCGCGACTTCCTCGGGCGTCGCGGGCCGCTGGATGATCGAGCTCGAGCGATGGTTGCGCACGAACTCAACGGCCACGTCTTCGATGCTGCGGCCGGTTTCGTCGGCCGTTTCCTTCAGCAGCGCCCGCACGCCGTCCGACATCGTCGGCCCCGGCAGCACCGAGTTGACGGTCACGTGGGTGCCGGCCGCGAGCTTCGCGAGGCCGCGTGCGATCGACAACTGCGCGGTTTTCGTGAAGCCGTAGTGAATCATGTCGACCGGGATGTTCAGGCCGGATTCCGACGAAATGAACACGACGCGCCCGGCGTTGCGTTCGATCATCCCCTTCAGGTAATGCCGCGCGAGGCGCACGCCGGACATCACGTTCATCTGGAAATAATGTTCCCATTCGGCGTCGTCGATGTCGAAGAACGCCTTCAGGCCGTAGATGCCCGCGTTATTGACGAGGATGTCGGCCGCGGGCGTGTGCTGCGTGATGCGCGCGACGCCGACGGCATCCGACAGGTCGGCCGCGACGCCGTCGAAGTCCGCCTCGGGGACGGCTGCACGCAGTTGCGCGAGCGCGGACTGCACCGACGCGTCGCTGCGGCCGTTGACGACGACGCGCGCGCCGGCGCGCGCGAGCCCTTCGGCAATCGCGAACCCGATGCCGGCGGTGGAAGCGGTGACGACCGCGGTCTTGCCTTTCAGATCGATATGCATGAGCGTGACGGGAGAAGAGGGAACGGGAACCGCCGCGGGTGCCGCGGCGGGCGGAATTCAAAGCTTAGGCGAAATGGCGCGATCCGGCGTCGAAGCCGGCGGTCAGGCGATCCAGCGATCCGGTTGCGCGGCGCCGCACAGTCTTGTACGGTGAGCGTTCGCCGTCCGAACCGGGAGCCCGCCGCGTGAGCCGTACCGCCAACCGATCCGTCGACCCGTCGCCGTTCTGGCGGGATGCCGCGCTGCCGTTCATCGAGGCGCGTACCGTCGACGACGGCCGCGCGATCTGCTACGCGAAGCACACGCACGACACGTTTTCGGTGGGTGCGATCGTCGGCGGCACGAGCACCTACCTGAACGGTGCGACGAGCGAGCACGTCGGGCGCGGCGTGCTCGTGATCATCGATCCGGAACAGGTGCATGCGTGCAATCCGTACGGCCCCGATGCGTGGGCGTACCGGATGGTCTATGTCGACGTGCCGTGGCTCGCGCGCCTGCAGCATTCGCTGGGCCGCGATCCGAACAGCGATTTTCACGGTTTTTCGCCGAAGTTGACTGAGCGGCGCGACCTGTTCGCCCAATTTGGCGGCTTCTACCGCACGCTGGTCGCACCCGGCATCGATCCGCTCGGCAAGGAGAGTGCGGCGGTCGAGTTCTTCACGGCGCTGCACGGCGCGCTCGATCGCGAATTGCCCGGCCCGCGCGCCGGCGACGACAACGCCAAGCTCGCGCGCGCGGCCGACTACATCGCCGCGCACTGCCGTGAAGGCGTCACGCTCGATGCGATCTGCGCGGCGGCCGATTTGTCGCCGTCGTATCTGATCCGCGCGTTCAACGCCCGCTACGGGATGACGCCGCATGCGTTCCTGATCGATCGCCGCGTACAGTACGGCCGCACGGAGCTGCGCCGCGGCCGGGCGATCGCCGATGTCGCGCTCGACGCCGGTTTTGCCGACCAGGCGCATTTCCAGCGTGCGTTCCGGCGGATCGCGGCCGCGACGCCCGGCCAGTACCGCAGCGCGACGAGCTGAACGCGAGCGCTACACGTCGAGCAGGAAGAGTGCGCTGCCCGCGAGCAGCAGCGCCATCATCCGGTTGAACACGCGCATGCGCCGCGCGTTCGCGAGCCGGTGCCGCAGCGACGCGCCGGCATACGCCCAGCATGCGATCGACGCGAAACAGATCACCAGATACAGCGCGGCGAACTGCCAGACCTGCGCGCGGTCGCCGTCGGCCGCATACGCGCCCATCGCGGCCACGCACGCGAGCCACGCCTTCGGATTCAGCCACTGCATCGCCGCGCCGGCCGCCGCCGACGGGCCGGCGACGTCCGGGTCGGCCGACAGCCGGCCGTCATCGAGCGCGAGCCGCAGCGCCATGTACAACAGGAACGCGATCCCCGCCCACTGCGTGGCGGTCGTCAGCACGGGCCAGCGCGCGAGTACCGCGTGCAGCCCGAGGCCGATCAGCAGGAACAGCGCGACGAAGCCGAGCGTCGCGCCGGCCGCATAGCGCAGGCTCGCGCCGAGGCCGTGGCGCGCGCCGGCACTGAGCGCGACGATGTTGACGGGGCCGGGGGTGATCGACGAGGCGAGCGCGAACGCGGCCATCGAAACCAGCATGCTCATGGGATGTCTCCATGCGAAAGGTCGAAAGTCGCATCGAGACTACGGGAGCCGCACCGGCCCGTATTGAAGAAAACTGCCCTCGGCGGGCGGCCGCGCGGGCCGCCGTCAGTGCAAGGCGCGCGGCGCGTGTGCCGGCCGGGTATCGTGCATGTCGGCCGGGCGCAGCGGGCCGCCGGCGCAGGGTTGCGTCGATACCGAGAAGCCGAACGTGTTGATGCCGCCCGAGCAGGCGACGAATACGCTGCCGCCGTGCATCTCGGCGACGGCCTTGACGATCGACAGCCCGAGCCCGTGGTTCTCCTTGCTGTTCGCGCGGGCTTCCTCGAGGCGGTAGAAGCGCTCGAACACGTGCGAGCGCCGGGCGGGGTCGATCGGCTCGCCGGGGTTCGAGACGGACATGTCGACCAGCGTGTCGCGACGCACGATCGTCACGCTGACCGTCGCGCCGGGCGCCGAATGCTGGATCGCGTTGATCAGCAGGTTCGTCATCGCGCGGCGGAACAGCGACGGATCGACGGCCGCGCGCGCATCGCCGTGCAGCTCGGCGCGCAACTGCGCCTCGTCGAGCGGGATTTCGAGGAAGTCGAGCATGCGCCGCACCTCGTCGGCGAGCGACACGTCCTTCAGGTCGGTCGCGCGCTCGCCGCGGTCGCTGCGCGACAGGAACAGCATGTCGTTGATGATCACGCGCAGCCGCTCGAATTCCTCGAGGTTCGACTGCAGCGTCCGCTGCATCCGGTCGACCGTACGGTCGCGGCTGGTCAGCGCGACCTGGGTCTGGCCGATCAGGATGCTGATCGGCGTGCGCAACTCGTGCGCGACGTCCGCATTGAACGCCTCGAGCCGCGCGTAGGTCTGCTGGATGCGGTCGAGCGCGCCGTTGAACGAGGTGGCGAGGTCGCGCAGCTCGGCCGGCAGCGCGTCGGTCTGCAGCCGCTGGCGGCGGTTCGCGAGGCTGATGGCCGACGCGTCCTGCGACAGCCGGTCGAGCGGCGCGAGCCCGAAGCGGGCCACCGCGCGGCTCAGCAGCAGCGTGATGATCGTCGCGATCGCGATCAGCGCGGCGAGTGTCCAGCCGAAGCGGCGCAGCATCCGCTGCGTGCGCTCGCACGAGCTGGCGACGATCAGCCGCAGGGTCGGCCGCTCGCCGTTGCCGGCCACCGTGACGGTCTTCGTCATCACGTCGAAGGTGCTGTGGTTCAGCGCGTAGCGCTGGAAGGCGCCGAACGGCTCGCCGACGGGTACGCCGTCGACGGGCGTGCCGAAGCGGAAGTCCGGATTCGTGCTGTCGACCTGGTAGCGCGTCGAGCCGTCGGGCGGTTCGAGGTCGGCGAGTTTCTCCTGCATGAGTCGCCCGCGCTCGGACGTGAGCGCATGCGACACGATCATCTCGGCGACCTTGGTGCGCGTATCGAGCGTCGCGCGCAGCTCGGCGAACAGCTGGCGTTCCATCATCACGAACAGCCCGCAGCCCACCAGCGTGAACACGAGCAGCGACACGATGCCGAACATCGCCGACAGCCGCAGGACGATCGAGCGTTTCATGCGGGCCTCTCGGTGTCGCCGTCCTCGCGCGCCTCGAGCACGTAGCCCATGCCGCGGATCGTGTGCAGCAGCTTGTCCGTGAACGGGCCGTCGAGTTTGGCACGCAGGCGCTTGATCGCCGTTTCGACGACGTTCGCGTTGCTGTCGAAGTTCACGTCCCACACGAGTTCGGCGATGGTCGTCTTCGACAGCACCTCGCCGCTGCGCCGCGCGAGCACGCCGAGCAGCTGGAATTCCTGCGCGGTCAGATCGAGGCGCGTGCCGTCGCGGGTCGCGCGCCGGCCGATCAGGTCGACCCGCAGGTCGCCGATCGAGATCAGCGTCGATTCCTGCACGCGTGCGCGGCGCGTCAGCGCGCGCAGCCGTTCGATCAGCTCGAGAAACGAAAACGGCTTGGTCAGGTAGTCGTCGGCGCCGCCGCGCAGCCCGCGCACGCGGTCGTCGACGCGGTCGCGCGCGGTCAGCATGATGACGGGCGTCTGCTTCTGCGCACGCAGCGCGCGCAGCACGCCGAAGCCGTCCAGCTTCGGCAGCATCACGTCGAGCACGACCACGTCGTAGTCGAATTCGACGGCCTTCCACGCGCCGTCCTCGCCGTCGAGCGCGGTGTCGACGACCCAGCCTTCCTCGGTCAGGCCGCTCTTCAGGTATTCGACGACTTTCGGTTCGTCTTCGACGATCAGGACTTTCATATTCGAATCCGTTGTCCGGGTAATCCGGTTAAGGGCTTGGGGGCGCCGGTGCCGGGGCTGCCGTGGCGACCTCGGCCGGCGCGGGGCCGCCCGCGGCATGGCCGTCCCAGCCGCCGCCCAGCGCCTTCGCGAGAAACACGACGAGTGCTGCGCGCTGGCCCTGGATCTGCACGGCCTGCCGCTCGCTCGTCAGCAACTGCTGCTGGGCCGTCAGCACGTCGATGAACGGCGTCAGGCCGCCCGCGTAGCGATCCTGGGCAAGCGACACGAGCTTGCGCGCGTCGTCGACGGCCGCGGACGCCTGCTGCGCGGCCTCGGCGAGCACCGACAATCCCGTGACCGCATTCTGCACCTCCTGGAACGCGGTGAGGACGGTCTGCCGGTAGCTGGCCTGCGCGGCGACATAGCCGGCCTGCGCGAAATCGACACCGGCCTTCAGCCTGCCGCCTTCGAACAGCGGCTGGCTGAGCGACCCGCCGACCGACCACAGCAACGCCGGCACGGTGAACAGGCTCGCGAAGCGCGTGGCATCCCAGCCGATATCGGGCGACAGCATGATGCGCGGGAAATACGCGGCGCGCGCGACGCCGATCTGCGCATTCGCGGCGGCCATCGCGCGCTCGGCCGACGCAACGTCGGGGCGCCGCTGCAGCACGTCGCTCGGCAGGCCGGTCGGCAGCGCCGGCGCGTTGATCGGCACGACGCGCGGCGCGATCGAGAACGTGGGGGCCGGCGTGCCGACCAGCGTCGCGATCGCGGTTTCGACCTGCACGCGCTGCTGGAGCAGCAACTGCGCCTGCGTGCGCGTCGCGTCGAGCTGCGCGCGCTGCTGCAGCAGGTCGAGGCCCGACACCGCGCCGAGATCGTGGCGCGCGCTCACGTAATCGAGCGCCTTCTGCTGCAGGTCGATCGAGCGCTTGACGACGTCGATCTCGGTATCGAATTCGCGCAGCGCGAAATAGCTCGACGCGAGATTGGCGGTCAGCACCAGGCGCGCGTTCGCGAAATCGTCCCCGGCCTGCTCGGTGGTCGCCTGCGCGGATTCGACGCTGCGCCGCACGCGGCCGAACAGGTCGAGCTCGTAGCTGACGGCCGCGCCGACCTGGATGTCGTTCTGCACGGTCGACATGCTTTGCGTCGCGTAGTTGGTCTGCGGCCGGTCGGCGGAGATCTTGAAGCGCTGGCCGCTCGCGGTCAGGCCGACGGCCGGATACTGCGCCGAGGCGACCGACGCGAGCGTCGCCTTCGCCTGGTCGTAGCGCGCGGCGACGGCCTTCAGGTTCTGGTTGTTGCGCAGCGCGTCGGCTTCCAGCGCATCGAGCTGCGGATCGCCGAACGCGGTCCACCATGCCGGGTCGAGCGGCGCGCGCGCCGGCGCGGCCGGGTGCCAGTACGCATCGGCCGGATCGAGCCGCCACGCGGCCGGCGTGTCGACGTCGGGCCGCTTGTAATCGGGGCCGACCGTGCAGCCGGCGAGGGCGGTTGCAAGCGCAACGGCGGTGGCGGAGACGGCGGCGGGCCGCCGGCGGATGCGCATCGCGATCACGACTTCGCCTCCGCGGCGCCGGATGCCGGCTTCGCGGCCGGCGCCGCGACGATCACCGGGTCGCCGTTCGCGAGCGCGTCGCTCGGGTTCGTGACGAGGCGGTCGTTCGGCGTGAGCGGGCCGTCGACTTCGAGCGTCTGCCCGATCGTGCGCACGACCGTCACCTGTTTCAGGCGCACGTGGCCATTCGCGTCGACGGTCGCGACCGTCGGGCCTTCGGCGCGGAACAGCAGCGTATTGGCCGGCACCTGCAGGCGGCCGACCGGCGTCATCGGCAGCGTCGCCTGCACGTAGGCGCCGGGCAGCAGCCGGCCGTCCGGGTTCGGCAGCGTGATCTCGATCTGCAGCGAGCGCGTCGCGACGTCGATCGCCTCGGACGTGCGCGTGATCGTCCCGTCGAACGTCCGGCCCGGCAGCTCGGCCTGCGCGACGCTCACGTGCTGGCCGACCTTCACCTGCTGCGCATACGCCTGCGGCACCTGCACGTAGAGGCGCAGCCGGTCGGCCTGCACGACCGTGAACAGCGCGCGGCCCGCGTTACCGGAACTGACGAGATCGCCGACGTCGACGTTGCGCTGCGTGACGATCCCGTCGATCGGCGCGACGATCCGCTGGAAGCCTTTCAGCTCGGTGAGGCGGCGCATGTTCGCATCGGCCGCGGCGAGGTTCGCGGTGCCCTGGTTGAACGCACCTTGCCGGTCGTCGAGTTCCTGCTGCGACACGGCATCGCGCTGGCGCAGCTGCTGCGCGCGGTCGAACGACGTCTTCGCGAGCGCGAGTGCGGCTTGCGCCTGCTGGCGCTGCGCGGTGGCCTGCGCGAGTTCCTGGTTCAGCTCGGGCGTGTCGAGTTCGGCGAGCGTCTGCCCCTGCTTCACGTGCGCGCCGATGTCGGCCTGCCAGCGCAGCACGTAGCCGCTCGCGCGGGCGTAGATCGGTGCCTCGACGAAGCCGCGCAGCGTGCCGGGCAGCGTCAGCTTGCCGCCGATGGCCGCATCGACCGGATGCGCGACGGTCACGTACTGGCGCGTGTTCTGCTCGGCGACCGCGTCGAGCCGGTTCCGGTTCAGCACGTTGACGAAGACCGTGCGCGCGGCGCCGGCAGCCAGCAGCACGCCGATCACGACCAGGACGATTTTCCCGCGTCGCGACACCGACGTGCGCGTCGGCAGGTGCATGCCGTGTTCGTCCACCTGGATGCCGACGGAGCTGTGATGTTTCTCTTCCATGAATTCAACCAAATCAACCGGGTAGTGGAACGAAAGTCAGTGTCCGGCCTGGCGCGCGCGCCGGCGCGCCAGCCGCGCATGCACGCCGCCGAACACGAGCGGCACGAACAGCAGGGTCGACACGGTCGCGAACAGCAGCCCGCCGATTACCGCGCGGCCGAGCGGCGCGTTCTGCTCGGCGCCTTCGCCGAGACCGAGCGCCATCGGCACCATCCCGATGATCATCGCGAGCGCCGTCATCAGCACCGGCCGGATCCGCGTCGCGCCGGCCTCCAGCGCGGCCGTGAGCGGCGGCGCGCCGGCCGCGAGGCGCTGGCGCGCGAACGACACGACCAGGATGCTGTTCGCGGTCGCGACGCCCACCGTCATGATCGCGCCCGTCAGCGCGGGCACGCTCAGGTGCGTGCCGGTGATGAACAGCATCCAGACGATGCCGGCGAGCGCGGCCGGCATCGCGCTGATGATGATCAGCGGGTCGAGCCATGACTGGAAATTGACGACGATCAGCAGGTAGACGAGCACGATCGCCATCGCGACGCCCGCGCCGAGGCCGATGTACGACGTGCGCATCGTCTCGATCTGGCCGCGCATCGTCAGCTCGGTGCCGCGCGGCAGCGTCGCGCGCGCATCGGACACGATGCGGTCGATCTCGCCGGCGACCGCGCCGAGGTCGCGGCCTTCGACGCTCACGTACACGTCGATCGCCGGGCGGATGTTGTAGTGCGTGATCACGGCCGGGTTCGCGGTGCTGCGCACCTGCACGAGGTTGCCGAGCAGTTGCAGCGGCATGCCCGTGCGGCCGCTCGCCGAGATCGGCGTGCCGAGCAGGTCGTCGACCGACGAGATGCTGTATTGCGGGGTCTGGATCTGCAGCGGGTACTGGACGCCGGTGCGCGGGTTGATCCAGAACGACGGCGTGGTCTGAGAACTGCCGGACAGCGAGATCAGCATGTTCTGCGCGACGTTCTGCGCGGAGAGGTTGAGCTGCTGCATGCGCGTACGGTCCATGTCGGCCAGCAGGGTCGGCTCGTCGTTGCGTTGCAGTACGTGCACGTCGACGGCGCCGGGGATTTGCCTGAACTTTTTCATCAGGCTGCTCGCGATAGTCATGTTACTCGCGAGATCGTTGCCGAGCACCTGCACGTCGATCGCGGCCGGTTGGCCGAAGTTGACGATCTGCGTGATGATGTCCGACGGCTGGAAGAAGAACTCGGCGCCCGGGAAGCGCTCGGGCAGCAGCTTGCGCAGCACCTGCACGTAGTGCTGGGTCGTGCGATGGCCGGGCTTCAGCGCGATCAGCAGCTCGCCGTCGAGCGTGCCGATCGTGCCGGCATTGCTGTACGACAGGTTGATGCCGCTCACCGGCAAACCGAGGTTGTCGACGATCGCGCCGAGCTCGTCGGGCGGCACGGTTTCTCGGATCACGCGCTCGACCTGGTCGGCGAGGCGCGCGGTTTCCTCGATCCGGTAGCCGGTCGGTGCACGCATGTGCAGCCGGATGTTGCCGGAATCGGCATTCGGGAAGAAGTCGCGGCCGAGCACGAACACGAGGCCCGTCGACAGCACGCAGAAGCCGAGGAAGCACATCGCGTAGAAGCGGCGGCGCACGAGCAGGATGCTGAGCAGCACGATGTACCACGCGCGCAGCCGCTCGAACGCATCGTTGAACGCGTGATGGATGCGCGCGAAGCGCGACGTCGCATGATCGGGGCCGGTGCTCGCCTGCTGCGGGCGGAACAGCAGCATCGCGAGCGTCGGCACCAGCGTGCGCGACAGCACGTACGACGCGAGCATCGCGAACACGACGGCTTCCGCGAGCGGCACGAACAGGAAGCGCGCGACCCCCGTCAGGAAGAACATCGGCACGAACACGATGCAGATGCACAGCGTCGACACGAACGCGGGCACCGCGATCTCGCCCGCGCCTTCGAGGATCGCGTCGTGCAGGTTCGTACCGAATGACGACCCCCACGCTCCCTCCGGTCGCTGCCCCCCGAGGGGGCTGCTCGGCACGCTTGGGGCGGCCCGGCGCGTACCGAGATGAAGATGCCGCTCGATGTTCTCGATCGTCACGGTCGCATCGTCGACGAGAATCCCGACCGCGAGCGCGAGCCCGCCGAGCGTCATGATGTTGATGGTCTCGCCGAGCGCGGACAGCGCGATCAGCGACGTGAAGATCGACAGCGGAATCGAGATCGCGATGATCAGCGTGCTGCGCCAGTTGCCGAGGAACAGCAGGATCATCATCGCGGTCAGCACGGCGGCGATCAGCGCTTCGTGGATCACGCCCTGGACGGCCGCGTTGACGAACACCGACTGGTCGAACAGCGGCGTGATCGTGAGCCCTTCGGGCAGTGTCGGGGTCACCTTCGGCAGCAGCGCCTTCAGGTCCGACACGACCTTGAGCGTCGACGCATCGCCGCTTTTCAGGATCGAGATGAGCACGCCGCGCTGGCCGTTCTGCCGCACGACGTTGGTCTGCGGCGCGAAGCCGTCGCGCACCGAGGCCACTTCGCGCAGGTAGGTCGTCGCGCCGTTGACGGTCTGGACCGGCAGGTTGTTGATGTCGGCAACGGTGTCGGCCGACGCGTTCGTGTCGATCCGGTATTCGGTCTGGCCCATCTTCGCGGTGCCGGTCGGCAGCACGAGGTTCTGCGCGTTGACCGCGTTGACGATGTCGGCGGGCGTGAGCCCCTTCGCGAGCAGCGCCTGCGGATCGAGGTCGATCGCGACCACGCGCGTGCGGCCGCCGTACGGGAACGGGATCTGCACGCCCGGCACCGTGATCAGCTGCGGGCGCAGGAAGTTGAGCGCGATGTCGGCGAGCGACTGTTCGCTCAACGTCTTGCTCGACAGCCCGAGCTGGATCACCGGAATGCTCGACGCGGAATAGGTGATCACGAGCGGCGGCGTCGCGCCCTGCGGCATCTGCCGCACGATCGCCTGCGCGGACGAGACCGTCTGCGCGATCGCCGTCTGCACGTTCGCGCCCGGCTGCAGGAACACCTTCACGACCGCGATGCCGGGCAGCGACGTGGATTCGACGTGCTGGATGTTGTTGACGGTCGTCGTCAGGATGCGCTCATGCACGGACGTGATGCGGTTCGTCATCTCCGTCGCGGAGAAGCCGCTGTAATTCCAGATGACGCTGATCACGGGGATATTGATCGCGGGCAGCACGTCGACCGGCGTGCGCATCAGCGCAAGCGGGGTGGCCAGCACGATCATGATGGCCATGACGATGAACGTGTAGGGGCGCCTGAGCGCGAGATTGACGATCCACATGGAGGCAGCGGGACAGGCGGTGATCAGGCGTCGGTAACGGGAACCCGAATGATAGGCGTCGGCGTGGAACGGGTTACTGTCGCGAAACTGGCGGACTTGTCAGGTTGACGCGCGGCGGCCGGGTGCCGATTCAGCAGAGGAAAAGCAGGGCGGCGCGACGGCCGGAAAACGGCCGCGATGCCGGACGGGCAGGCTGCGCCGGCAGCGATTCCGTTCATGGGCTCGCGCTCAGATCTGCTCCATCCCGACGCGCGCGAGGGCACCGAGATCGACGACGTCGATCTGGTTGTACGCGAGCCGCAGCGCGCCGAGCTTCTCGAGCTGCTGCAGCGCCTGGTTGATTCGCTGCCGCGATACGCCGACGAGCATTCCCAGTTCCTCCTGCGAGATCGACAGCGACGGGCCGGTGTCCGGATACAGGTCGGGGTTGAAAAGCTGCACGAGCGCCTGCGCGACGCGTGCATCGACGTCCAGCAGCCGGCTGTTCTGGATCGACGCGATGAATTCGCCCATCCGGTTGTTCAACTGGTGGATCACGAAGCGCGTGAACGGCAGGCTCGTGTCGAGCAGCGCGTGGAACGTGTCGACCGGCACGAACAGCACGGTCGAGCGCTGGATCGCGACAACCTCGTACTTGCGCAACTCGCGCTTGATCACGCTGCCTTCGCCGAACCAGCCGCCCGACGGCACGCCGGAGAACGTGCAGCCGCGCCCCGACGCGTTGAAGATCGCGAGCTTCAGCAGCCCGCGGTGCACGCCGATCCAGTATTCGGACGGCGCGAGCCGATGGGCGATCACGTCGCCGGCCTCGCACTGCTCGACACGCGACTGCGCGAGCACGAGCGCCTGGTGCTCGGGCGCGAGCGTGCGGAACCACGCGCACTGGCCGAACAGCGTGGCCAGCGGCGGCAGCGGGCCCGGTTCGGAAAGGGCGTCGGGCGGTTGGGCGGGCGCGTCGGGCGGGGCAGCGAGTGGGTCGTGCATGGGTGCGGGTTTGCGAGGATAGGGATAACGCGCAGCGCGTGAAAGGCACTCTGTCGTTTCGATGACAGACGGCTCACAATAGCGCCCGTTAGGCTGTCGGCAATTGAACCACATCAAAACGATCCGGGGTGGAGGCGCCCCGGTCGACAGAACACGGGAGACAGGATCATGACGCAGATGTTCGAGGCCGGACTCGGCCGCCGCGACGCCAATTACGTGCCGCTCACCCCGCTCGATTTCCTGGTCAGGACGGCCGAAGTCTACGGCGAGCGCCTTGCCATCGTGCACGGCGACGTGCGGCGCACCTGGGGCGAGACCTACACGCGCGCGAAGCAGCTGGCGAGCGCGCTCGCGCGGCTCGGCGTCGAGCGTGGCGACACGGTCGCGGCGATGCTGCCGAACATCCCGGCGATGGTCGAGGCGCACTTCGGCGTGCCGATGGCCGGCGCCGTGCTCAACACGATCAACACGCGGCTCGACGTGGCGACGGTGTTGTTCATGCTGCGTCATGGCGAGGCGAAGGTGCTGATCGTCGACACCGAGTATGCGGAGTTCGCGCATCGCGCGGCGCTCGAGGTGCCGGGCCTGAAGATCGTCAGCGTGGCCGACGCGATGCCGGCCGATCCCGCGCGCTTCGCGGGTGCGACCGACTACGAGGCGCTCATTGCAAGCGGCGACGCCGGCTACGCATGGACGCCGCCCGCCGACGAATGGGACCCGATCGCGCTGAACTACACGTCCGGCACGACCGGCGACCCGAAGGGCGTCGTCTACCACCATCGCGGCGCGTATCTCGCGGCGATCAGCAACATCCTCGAATGGGACATGCCGAAGCATGCCGTCTACCTGTGGACGCTGCCGATGTTCCACTGCAACGGCTGGTGCTTCCCGTGGGCTGTCGCGGCGCGCGCGGGCGTGAACGTCTGCCTGCGCAAGTTCGATGCGAAGACCGTGTTCGACCTGATCCGCCGCGAACGCATCACGCATTACTGCGGCGCGCCGATCGTGCAGAGCGCGATTGCGAACGCGCCGGCCGAATTCCGCGAAGGCATCGACCACACGGTGCACGCGATGGTCGCGGGCGCGGCGCCCGCGCCGGCCGTGATCGCGAAGATGAAGGAGATCGGCTTCGACCTGCTGCACGTGTACGGGCTGACCGAAGTCTACGGCCCGGCGACCGTGTGCGCGAAACAGTCGCACTGGGAGGCTCTGCCCGACGAGGACCGCGCGCGGCTCAATGCGCGCCAGGGCGTGCGCTACCACCTCGAAGCCGGCGCGACGGTGCTCGATCCCGACACGATGGCGCCGGTGCCGGCCGACGGCGAGACGCTCGGCGAGATCATGTTCCGCGGCAACATCTGCATGAAGGGCTACCTGAAGAACCCGAAGGCGACCGACGAGGCGTTCCACGGCGGCTGGTTCCATACCGGGGACCTCGCGGTGCTGATGCCGGACGGCTATATCCGGATCAAGGATCGCAAGAAGGACATCATCATCTCGGGCGGCGAGAACATCTCGAGCATCGAGGTCGAGGATGCGCTGTACCGGCATCCGGCGGTGGCGGTCGCGGCCGTCGTCGCGATGCCCGACCCGAAATGGGGCGAGGTGCCGTGCGCGTTCGTCGAGCTGCGCGAAGGCGCGAGCGCGACCGAGGCGGAGATCGTCGCGCATTGCAAGCAGCTGCTCGCGGGCTTCAAGGTGCCGAAGGCCGTGCGGTTCGGCGAACTGCCGAAGACGTCGACCGGCAAGATCCAGAAGTTTCAGCTGCGCAATGCGGTTGGATCGGACAAGGCGATCGATCTGGCGGGCGACGACAAGAAGTAGGCGATGCGCCGGCGGTAGCCGGCCATCCGTTGTCCGTCACGCATCCCGTTCGAGCCGGAATACGCTGACCGCGTCCGCGAGGTGCGCGGCCTGGTCGCGCAGCGCGACGGCCGCGCGTTCGGCATCCGAGATCAGCGACGCGTTCTGCTGCGTCGCGTCGCCGATCTGCGTGACGGCCAGGTTCACCTGCTCGATGCCGGTCGATTGTTCGCGCGACGCGGCGCTGATCTCGCCGATCAGCGTGCTGACCTGGTCGACCCGCGCGACGATGTCGCGCATCGTGCCGCGCGCGGCGTCCGCGATCCGGTAACCCTGTTCGACGGTCGTCGACGATTCGGCGCTCAGCGCATCGATCTCCTTGACCGCGGCCGCGCTGCGCTGCGCGAGCGCGCGCACCTCGGCCGCGACCACCGCGAAGCCCTTGCCGTGTTCGCCCGCGCGCGCGGCCTCGACGGCCGCGTTCAGCGCCAGGATGTTGGTCTGGAACGCGATGCCTTCGATCGCACCCGTGATCTCGGCGATCCGGCGCGTCGCGCGGCCGATGTCGTCCATCGTCGCGACCACGCGCTGCACCGCGGCGTCGCCGTTCGTCGCGGCGGCCGACGCGTCGGCGACCAGCGCATTGGCCTGCGCCGCGTGCTCGGCACTCTGCTGCACGGCGGCGGTGATCTGTTCCATGCTGGCGGCCGTCTGTTCGACGCTGCTCGCCTGCGTCGCGATCCGCGCGGCGATGTTGCCGCTGCCGGCCGCAATGTCGACCGTGCCGCGCGCGATGTCGGCGGCGCTGTTGCGCACCTGCGCGACGATCCGCGCGAGGCCGTCGCCGATCCCGTCGACCGCCTGCACGAGCCGGCCGATCTCGTCGTTGCCGGCCTTGCCGTGGGTGGCCGCGCCATCGCGGATGCGCACGCTGAGATCGCCCGCCGCATAGCGCTCGGAAGCCCGTGCCGCTGCATCGAGCGGCCGGCTCACGACGCGGCGTACCACGATGACGAACAGCGTCGCGAACGCCGCGACGAGCACCGCGCCGATCATCAGGAAGCGGTTGCGGGTGGCGCGCATGGTGGCGAGCAGTTCGTCGTCGAGCGCGATGCCGCCGACGAGCCATTGCCATTGCGGAATCGTCGTGAACGACACGAATTTGGCGGTCGGCCCGCCGTCGTGCGCGGCCGGATCGGTCGACGTGTACGCGAGCCGGCCCTGGCCGGCCGCGAGCATCTGCGCGTACGGCGCACGCGTGTCGTCGGCCGGCTGGCCGGCTGCATCCGGATGCACGACGAAGGTGCCGCGCGACGGGCCCTGCGAGGCATCGAGCACGAAGTAGTAGCCGTTCTCGCCGATCTTCAGCGAGCGGATGCCGTCTTCGACAAGTTTGAGCTCGGCGCCGATGTCGAGGCCGACGAACAGCGCGCCGATCACGCGGCCGGTTGCATCGGTCACAGGCTTGTACTGCGTGATGTACGGCCGGCCGAACAGCTTCGCGAGGCCCGTGTAGCTGCGGCCGGCGACGAGCGGCGCGTAGGCGGGGCCCGCGCGGTCGAGCTTCGTGCCGACGGCGCGCGCGCCGTCCTGCTTCTTCAGCGACGTCGTGATGCGCACGAAGTCGTCGCCGTCGCGTGCAAAGATCGTCGCGATCGCGCCGCTTTTCTGCAGGAACTGGTCGGGAATCGAATAGTCGAGATCGAGCGGCTGGCCGCCCGCGTAGAGGGTCGGCGCGGCGATGCCGCCGATGTCGACGGTGCGCGCCGGGTCGAGCGAGAAATCGGCTGGCAGGAAGCTTGCGAACAGCGACATCGAGCGGTTCGCTTCGGCCGACAGCGCCTTGTCGAACAGGTCGACCATCGCGCGGATCGACTGCTCCTTGTCGACGATCCGCATGTGTGCTTCTTCGGCGAGCTGCCGGCCGGCGAAGTGGGCGAGCGTCCAGGCGAAGACGGTAAACAGCAGGGCGACGAGCGTGCACGCCAGCGCGGCAAGACGCGCGCCGACGCTCACCCGGCCCAATTGGGTCAATCTCATGCAACATCCTGCGTGGGGAGGGAGAGGGGGCGGAACGCACGCGTCACCGCTAGTCGTCCGGTTACTACGGCAACTTCGGCGAATTCTTTAGCGGTGCGTCGTCGATGGCGGCGCCGGCAGGCGCGGCTGCCGCGCGGGTGCGAGGCGAGAAAGCGGGTTTCAGTGCGTCACGAGCCACGCGACGGCCAGATAACGACCCACCTTCGCGATCGTCACGATGACCAGAAAGGTCGGCAGCGGCTCCCGCAGCACGCCGGCGATCATCGTCAGCGGATCGCCGATCACGGGCGCCCAGCTCAGCAGCAGCGACCAGCGGCCGTAGCGTGCATACCAGCGCTCGGCGCGCGCGAGCGCCGCCGGCTTGACGGGAAACCAGCGGCGTTCGCGGAAGTGCTCGATGCCGCGCCCGAGCGCCCAGTTGATCGCCGAGCCGGCGACGTTGCCGATGCTCGCGACGAGCACCAGCGCCCACACGGGTTCGCGCCCGGCGAGCAGCAGGCCGGCGAGCACGGCTTCGGACTGGAGCGGGAACAGGGTCGCGGCGACCATCGACACGGCGAACAGGCCGCCGTAAGTGAGCAATTCGGACATCGCGCGATTGTACCGGGCACGCGCCGGCCGCCCGGCCGTTCAGCTCCAGCCGACCATGATCGCGCCCATCCCGACGAGCAATCCGCCCGTCACGCGGTTCATCGCGCGCATCCGCGCGGGCCGCTGCAACGCGCGGCTCAGCCGGTGCGAGAACAGCGCCATCGACGCGACACCGCCCGCGAACAGCACCGCGAACGTCGCCGCGAGCAGCAGGAACTGCTGGTTCAGGCTCCAGTCGGCGCTCGGGATGATGAACTGCGGAAAGAACGACGGGAAGAACAGCAGCGTCTTCGGATTCAGGCCCGAGGTCGCGACGCCGCGCCAGAACAGCGCGCGGTGCGAGTCGGTTTCCTGCGGTGCTGCGCCGGCCGGCCCGGTCGAGGCGGCAGGCGCGCCGGCCGGCGCACGGCTGAGCCATTGCTTGCAGCCGAGCCAGACGAGGTAGGCCGCGCCGGCCCAGCGCAGCACGGTCAGCGCACGCTCGTCGAGATGCACGAGGGAGTTCAGGCACAGCGCGGTCAGCGCGAGTTGCAGCAGCACGGCGAGCGTGCCGCCCCAGACGCACGGCAGCGCGCGGCGCCAGCCGGCGCGCAGTGCCTGGTTCATCGTGAGGAGGTTGACGGGGCCGGGGGCGTAGACGAGAACGGCAGAAGCAGCGAGAAACGAGAGGTAAAGCCTGAACGACATGACAGGTAGGGCAGGAACAGGAACACGGGCGCCGAAGCCGCGCGGCCGGATAGGCGCGCGGGCGGCGGGGAATCGCATGCCTGCTGGCCGGCACCGCAACTCGTGATTGCGGCCGTGCGTCCCGGTGCGAAGGGGTTGTCGCGGGGAGCGTGCCGGACAGCAGGCATGGGGAAAATATATCAAGGGGCCGGATTAAAAGGCTTCCGCTTTTCCACACAAACTGGCACAAATCCGGGATATCGTTCAGATAGAATCCCCATTTTCAGTAGAAGATTCTTCCTGCCATGGCCACACGTGAACGCTCGCCGAAAACACTCGACAGTCAGGACCGCAAGATCCTCGGTGCACTGCAGAAAAATGCGCGTCTGTCGAACGCCGAACTGGCCGAACAGATCGGCATGTCGACCACCGCGTGCTGGAACCGCACGCGGCAACTGGAGGTGGACGGCTACATCGACGGTTACGTCGCGCTCGTCAACCAGCGGAAGCTGGGCTACGCGGACATCGTGATCCTCGAAGTCACGCTCGATCGTCACGAGGACGACGCGCTCGCCCGCTTCGGCGAGGAACTCGCCGCCCTGCCAGAGGTGCTCGAGGCCTATCTCGTGTCGGGCGAGTACGACTACTGGATCAAGGTCGCGGTGGACGGCACGGCAGGCTACGAGCGTTTCCTGCGCGAAAAGCTGTACAAGATTTCGAGCATCCGTCACAGCCGCTCGATGTTCGCGCTGCGCTGCATGAAGGATGTGCCGTCGATTCAGGTGTGAGGGGCTTGCGGCCGTCGTTGAAACGACGGCGCATGTCGTTGCGCGTTTGCGCGGCGAAAGCCGGGAATCGGGTGGGGGACAAGGCCTAGGTGCGGTCCCGCACCTAGGCCTGCGAAACGGATGAATCTTCCGTCTGCGATGATCCTGCGTGCCGGCACGCTGGTCAGACAAAAATCACGCCGATGCCGATCAGCGCCGGCATCGGCTTCAAAGCGACTTCAAACTGCTCCCGACGCAGGGAGCGCATTCAACCGGCGCAACTCAGGCCTGTTTCCACGTGACTTGCCTTGTAAAGCGTTGCCCGCCGCCGCGGCCACATGGCGCGCGTCCGGGCAAGCGGATCAGGCCGGGCGTCGTGCGGCCGGCCGTTCCGCTCAGCGCGGCAGGCGTGCGTGTGCTTCAGCGATGACTTCGCAGTTCTCGAGGTGGAGTGCCCACGCTTCTGCAAGCAGCTCGCCCACACGTGCGAGCCAGCCAGCGGATTCGGTGGAACGGTCGGAGACATTAGACGTTTGCATGACGAAGCCCCATAGAGGTGGCGAGTTAGGGATAACCCTAATCATAGCGAAACACCTCCGCTTTGTGAAATGCGATTTCGTTATATGAGAATTACTGACAATTTGTGTTGCTGCTTCGCAACATGAATATCGGATGGCTTTGTCTCTGGCGCGCAGGCGTGACGAGGCCGTGCGTGCACGGGCTCGCATGGGAGAAGAGAGGGGTTCGAGCGATGAGGAGGATGGCGGAATCGGGCGGCGGCTTACCGGTCGATCCACCCGAACCGCCACGACAGCCGCCGCGTCGCGGCGAGCAATGCTTGAGCAAGGTCGCTGTCCGGCTCGCGCGGGAAACCGCGCGACGAACCAATGATCGCGATCACGAGCCGGATACTGCCGGTGTGATCGAACACGGGTGCGGCGACCGTTCCGATGCCGGGCACCGGCGCGTCGAACGCGAAATCGAGTTCGCCGGCGCGGATCGTCGCGAGCCGCGCGCGGAAGGCGTCGTCGGCCGGCGCGGCGGCGCTGCCCGCGAGGCGCACGGGCTCGTCCGTCAGCAGGTCGGCCAGCACGTCGTCGGACATGCCGGCCGCGAAGATCCGGCCGATCGCCGTGTTGACGAGCGACATCACCGTGCCGACCTGCAGGCTCACGTGCTGCGGCCGCGCCGATTCCTCGAGGCGGATCACGGTCGGGCCGAGCGGCCCGAGGGTCGCGGCCGCCACGCTCATGTCGGTCGCGGCGGCCAGTGCGACGATCTCGGCCTCCGCGTCGCGCGTCGGCGACACGCGCTGCATCGCGATCAGGCCGAGCGCCTGCCCGAGCGGGCCGCCGCCGAAGCAGCCCGCGTCGTCCCGGCTCAGCAGGCCGATCTTCTGCAGGCTGACGAGATGCGGAAAGGCCTTCGCGGCCGGCATGCCGGCCGCCGCCGCGAGATCGCGCAGCGGCAGCGCACGACCCGA
>NZ_JAAGPP010000106.1:0-33723 GCF_017104975.1 Burkholderia sp. Ac-20344 | reverse complement strand
GACCGGCGGATTCATCACCGCGTCGATTCCGAAAGGATTTCTGGCCGACGTATTCGCGCGGTTTCCCAACGCTGGATTCCACCGCTGCCTTCTTCGGCTGACATGCCGGCACGCTGTCCTGCACCCCTTCAAGCCACTCCCAATGATCCGGTGGTGAGATCGCCACCCACTTTCCCGGAGATGAAGTCATGAAGCGTTTTTTAGCCAGATGCATGCCAACCTTCGGCGTTCTGCCCACTGCGGGCCACGCGGCTGCCGCCGATGCCGCCGATGCCGCGCTCTCCGCGGGTACCGCCCCGACGTCCTACGTGGCGGTCGAGGGCG
Source organism: Burkholderia sp. Ac-20344 (assembly GCF_017104975.1). Taxonomy (NCBI): domain Bacteria; kingdom Pseudomonadati; phylum Pseudomonadota; class Betaproteobacteria; order Burkholderiales; family Burkholderiaceae; genus Burkholderia; species Burkholderia sp. Ac-20344. Next base: position 33,399 of record NZ_JAAGPP010000106.1, on the reverse strand, counting down.
ACAGAATTGCCTACCGCAAGATAGGGCAAGGACCGACGATCATTCTCGCCAACCGCTTACGGGGGACGCTCGATACATGGGATCCGTTGTTACGTGAGGTCAACTGTCTGTGTCAGGTCGGCCGTAGCGGTCGATCGGACGAAGCCGCTCGCGCGGTAGGAGGCTCAGTTCCAGTGTGGAGGGGTGCTGGAGGACGGGAAGTCGACTCTGACTCGCGCGTTGCATTCGTGGCACTTCATCAGCGGCGGAACATCGCGAATCAGGGTGCAAGCGTCGAGCGTGATCGAAATCGACGATTCGTTTGCATCCCTGATCAGGCGCATTGCCGTACCTTGATACTAAGAGCCGGCCGCGCGCGCAGGTAGACCCGCATCGGAACACTTTCCCGTTCCTCATCGGCACCCATCCGCTGCGTCACCGCTTTCATCAAGCGCGCGGCACAACCGACCGCTCTCCGGTCCCACCTCATTGGTGCGGAGCAGGCAACACCATGCATCCCGATAACGATCTGGTACGGCGACTCGCCTTTGCCTAGCATGCGGGAACGTGTGGTCCATCTTTCGGATGGAGGTCATGGGGATCGACTTGCAGGCAAGCGCTGCACCATTGCGCTGATTCGCTGCGAAAAACAACGCCCTGCCCCGATACGTGAGGTTCGAGACGCTCGCGTTGGCCAATACAAACCGGGAGGCATATGGAGAACGAGAGGTTGCGACGTCCGTCGCTGACACTGCTCGACAAATATCGCGGGGACGCATTCGCCGCGCGCTACACGACCACCGTTACCGTCTCCGGAGGTCAGGCAGGCCACGGCCGTGCATCGGGCGTCGCGCGATCCGACGACGGCTGTCTTGCCCTCGATCTGCGGTTGCCCACCGAACTCGGCGGCCCGGGCGGCGGCACCAATCCCGAACAGCTTTTTGCCGCCGGCTACGCCGCGTGTTTTCACGGTGCGCTGAGCCTGCTGGCGCAACGCGAGAAGATCGACATCCGGGAAACGACCGTGGTGGCCGAAGTCTCGTTCGGACGAGATCCTGTAGATGGCGGATATGCGCTGATTGCCAACCTCACCGTCCGCATGCCGGGTATGGACCGAGACATCGCGGAACGCCTTGTCCGCAACACGGAGCGCCTGTGCCCATATACGAAGATGGCCCGGCAGGGAATCTGCAGTTTCGTCGTCGTGTCGGCGTGACGAAACGTCAACGGCGTGCGGTCGCGCCGACGCACCCGACATCGATTGGTTCCGAAGCGGCAACAGAATGCGCACCTGCCGGGCACTACTGGCCCGCGGGACCCGCGATTACGATGGTTGTCAGGCTGGTCGTGCGATGGGGCGCCACACGCAGGGCCGGCAGTATCGATTCCACCGATCAGGAGAACGGATCATGACGCAACGTATCAACTACTTCCAGCAATCGCCGGAGCTGACCAAAAAGCTCGTCGAACTCGACGGGCTGTTTCAAAAGACGACGATCGAGACGCCGATCCGCGAGCTCGTCGAGATTCGCGCATCGCAGCTCAACGGCTGCGCGTTCTGCGTCGACATGCACATCAAGATGGCAAAAATCCACGGCGAGCGCGAGCTGCGCCTGCATCACGTCGCGATCTGGCGCGAGTCGACGCTGTTCTCGCCGCGCGAGCGCGCCGCACTGGAATGGACCGACGCCCTGACCCACCTCCCGTCGGATGGCGTGAGCGACGATCTCTACGAACGCGTGCGGGCCCACTACTCCGAGAAGGAGCTGTCGGATCTCACCGTCCTCGTGGGCGCCATCAACTGCTGGAACCGGCTGAACGTCGCATTCCGCGCCGTGCCCGGCTCGTTCGACAAGATGTTCGGGCTCGACAAGGCCAACCTGGAGTAACGACATGAAACGCATCATGCTCGCGCTTGCCCCGCTCGCGCTGTCGCTCCTGGTCTCCGTTCAGCCGGCGGCCGCCGCACCGCAAGCCAAGGTGACGCAGCTCACCACGGAGACGTTGCCCGAGTATCCGGGCAAGGAAGTCGAGATGATCGTCGTCGATTATCCGCCCGGCAGCGTCGATCCCGTGCATCGTCACGATGCACACGCATTCGTCTACGTGCTCGACGGCAGCATCGTGATGGGCCTGAACGGCGGGAAAACGGTCACGCTCCATGCCGGCGACACGTTTCATGAAGGACCGGACGACGTGCACACGGTCGGACGAAACGCCAGCAGCACGAAGCCGGCAAAATTCGTCGTGTTCCTGATCAAGAACAAGGGCGCGCCGGTCCTGACACCGGTGAAGTAGCACGATCGCGCCATGCAATCGCGGGGGCGTAGCCGAGGTCTACAACATGGCCTGACTGACGAGCCCGTACAGTCCGTATATCGCGTCGGCCGCACCGTCGTAGGCTGCGGCCGGCGCGTTGCGAACCATCTTCGAACAGGTATCCACCCGTTTCAATCCCTGTTCGTCCAGCCAGTCGGGCAAATGGGTCCCGGAAGGGACATCGATACGAACGAATTCGCTTTGTCGTTTCGTCAGCCAATAGCCGATCAGCGCCTTCGCATACCCATCGTCGCTCGAACGCGGTGCGACCACCGGACCGACCACGTACCCGCGACCGAAGCGCCGCAGCACCGAAAACCCGACGACCTCGCCGTCGCGTTCGAGCACGATGCTTTCCCCCCGCTTCAGCAAGGCGGACAACAGCGCATCGCGCTGGAAGCCGGAAGCACGCGCGTCCAGCTCGACCAGGCGCGGCCAGTCGGCCGGCGATCCGGCACGCAGCCGCTCGCCATCGGGCAGGGCGACCGCGGCGGGACGATCCACGTTGCCCTGATACTGGCTCAACGAGCCGCATACGTTGAATCCCAGTTTCTCGTAGAGCGGCTGGCCGGCCGGCGTCGCATGCAGGAACGTGACGCGCGGCCCCAGTTCGTCGATAAGCATCTCCATCAGTGCGCGGCCGATTCCTCGGCCCTGATGCGCGTCGGATACGATCACATGTCCGATCGCGGCGCGATCCGCACCGTACTTCCAGCACATCGCCGTTCCGATGACCACCCCGTTTTCCTCGGCCGCGAACGCGATCGACGTGTCTGCGGAAAACTGCCAGTCTTCCGCCCTGAACGGCCAGCGAAGCGCCATGGAAAGGGCATGGGCCGCGGGGACGTCCGCCGCGGTGAACCGCCGGTAGCGAAGCGCCGACATCGCGCTGTGCCCTTTCGTATCGGATTCATTTTTCATCAAGCAATCCTCAAAAATTGGTTTTTATGCAACGCCGCACGGCGTCAACGCCGATTTCACGCATCACGGCGATCGCGTGAAGTAATGCTGCGCCAACGCAACCCAGTACCGGACCCCGACCGGAATGATGTCGTCGTTGAAATCGTATTTCGGGTGATGCAGCGCCGGTGCGGTCGCGCCGTCCTGCGCATTGCCGATCAGCACGTAAGCGCCCGGCCGCTCCTCCAGCATGAAGCCGAAGTCTTCGGACGTCATGTTCGGCGGTACGTCGCGGGACAGGTGCTCGTCGCCGAACGTGTCGCGAATCACCGTCTCGCACAGCGCGGTCTCGGCCGGTGTGTTCACCGTCGCCGGGTAATACTGAAAAAATTCCACGTCGACCTGCGCGCCGTAGGCACTCGCCAGCGCCTCGCACGTGAGCCGGACATCGCGCTGCAACTGCTGCTGCAACGCCGACGACAGCGTGCGGATCGTGCCGCGCAGCTCGGCGGTGTCCGGAATCACGTTGTCCGTCGTGCCCGCATGAAACATGCACACGGAAATGACCGCGGGATCCACCGGATCCTTGTGCCGCGCGGCGATCGTCTGGCACTGCAGCACCATCGAGCACGCGAGCGGCACCGGATCGATGCCCAGGTGCGGCTGCGCCGCGTGCGCGCCCTTGCCCGTCACCGTGATCCTGAAGCGGGAGCCCGCGGCCATGATCGGCCCGGTGCGCAACCCGAAATGCCCGGCCGGCAAGCCGGGCCAGTTGTGCATGCCGAATACCGCTTCCGTCGGGAATTGGTCGAACAGCCCGTCGTCGATCATCCGGCGGGCGCCCGCGCCGCCCTCTTCGCCCGGCTGGAACACCAGGTGAACGCTGCCGGGCGGTTGCGGCAGCGCCTTCAGCACGCGTGCGGCGCCGAGCAACATCACGGTATGGCCGTCATGGCCGCACGCGTGCATGATCCCGTGCGTGCACGATGCATGCGCGAAGTCGTTGGCTTCGTGGATCGGCAACGCGTCCAGATCGGCGCGCAGCACGATGCCGCGGCGCGGATCCGCGCCGGGCAGGCTCGCGACGACGCCCGTGCCGCCCAGCCCGCGCGACACCGCATAGCCGAGCGCTTCGAGCTCGCTCGCGACGACGTCGGCCGTCCGGTGTTCTTCGAATCGCAATTCGGGATGCGCATGCAGGTCGCGGCGAAGCTTCGCCCAGTGCGCGTGATGCGCTTGCAGCGATGTATCGGGGATGACGGGGTTGTCCAATTTCGGCACCTTCGGAAAGTAAAGGGGTTCCAGCCGTACTGCCGGCGCGATCGCGCGCGGCGGCCGTGTCAGTCGTAAAAGCCGACGATCGACTTGATCTCCATATACTCCTCCATCCCTTCGATCCCGTACTCGCGGCCGTTGCCCGACTGCTTGTAGCCGCCGAACGGCGCCTGAGGATCCCATGCCGGGTAGTTCAGATGCACCTGCCCCGCCCGGATGCGGGCGGCCACCGCCCGTGCCTGTGCCTTGTCGGTGCCTTGCACGTGGGCGCCGAGCCCGTAGACCGTGTCGTTCGCGATGGCGACCGCTTCGTCCACGGTGTCGTAAGGCAGGATCGCGAGCACCGGACCGAAGATCTCCTGCTGCGCGATCGCCATGTCGGTGCGCACCTCGGAGAAAATCGTCGGCCGCGCATAAAAGCCTCGGTCGAGACCCGCGGGCCGCCCAGGGCCGCCGGCGATCAGCTTCGCGCATTCGTCGATGCCCACGTCGATCATCTGCGCAACCCGCCCGAACTGCGCGCGATTGGCCAACGGTCCGTGCGTGGTGGCTTCGTCGAATGGATCGCCGACGACGAGCGTTTGCGCTGTCGCGACGGCCAGCGCCTCGACCGCGCCGAGCACGGCGCGCGGCACGATCATGCGGGTCGGCGCGCTGCACGATTGCCCCATGTTGCGGAACGCGGCGGCGACGCCCGGCGGGACCGCGCGCTGCAAGTCCGCATCCGGCAACACGATGTTCGGCGACTTGCCGCCGAGCTCCTGCGCGACGCGCTTGACGGTCGTCGCCGCCGCCTGCGCGACGAGCACGCCGGCGCGCGTCGATCCGGTGATCGACACCATGTCGACCTCCGGGTGCGACGAAAGCGCGGCGCCCACCGTTTCGCCGCTGCCGCTCACGAGATTGAATACGCCGGCAGGCACGCCCGCATCGGCGATCACTTCCGCGAACAGCAGCGCGCTGAGCGGCGACAGCTCGCTCGGCTTCAGCACCACCGTGCAGCCGGCTGCGAGCGCCGGCCCGACCTTCGCGGTGATCTGGTAGATCGGCCAGTTCCACGGCGTGATCAGCGCGCACACGCCGATCGGCTCGCGCGCGACCGCGGTCGTCCCGCGCTGCTCGACGAACGGGTAGCGCGCGAGGTTGTCGCGTGCGACGCGAATATGTTCGGCCGCGAGCGGCACGTGCGCGCCGCGCGCATAGCCGATCGGCGCGCCCATCTCCAGCGCGAGCGCGGTGGCGAACAACTCGGCGCGCGCCAGCATCAGCGCATGCACACGGTCGAGCAACGCCGCGCGTTCCTGCGGCGACGTCGCGGACCAGCGTTCGAACGCGCGGCGCGCGGCCTGCACCGCGCGGTCGGCGTCGCGCGCGCTGCCGAGCGGGATCTCGCCCAGCGTGTCTTCGGTGGACGGGCTGACGACCGCGAATCGGTCGCCGCCGTCGGGCAACACCCACTCGCCGTCGATGAAAAAGCGATCCAGCCGGCCGGCTTGCAGCAAGTGAACAACAGGTGAATTCATTGCAACGTGTCCTTGAGTCGATACCATGCGCCGACGAACGGCAGAAACCACGGCTTGCCGAAGTGGCCGGGAATCGCAGGCCAGTCGAAGCTTTTCCACGGATTGAGGTCGGCGCGTCCGTCCATGATCTCGGCCATCAACGTGCCCATCAGCGTGGCCATGTGCGTGCCGTGGCCGCTATAACCCATCGAGTAGTAAACGCCGTCGCGCTCGCCCGCGCGCGGCAGCCGGTTGGCCGTCATGTCGACCATTCCGCCCCAGCAATAGTCGATGCGCACGCTGGCCAGCTCGGGAAACACGGCGGCCAGTTGACGCCGCAGAATCGCGCCGCTCTTTTCGTCGGAGCGCGGATTCGATGCGGCAAAACGCGCGCGCCCGCCGAACAGCATCCGGTTGTCGGGCGTGACGCGAAAGAAATTCACGAAGTTCTTCGTGTCGGTGACCATCCGGCGCGTCGGCAGCAAGCGGTCGAGCAGGTCGTTCGGCAACGGCTCGGTGACGATGATGAACGCGCCGACCGGCACGATCCTGCGGCGCACCCAGCCGAACGGCCCGACCTGCGAAATGCCGCTCGCGAGCAGCACCTGGCGCGCGCGGATCTCGCCGAGCGGTGTTTGCACCGCGTACGCGCCGCCCGCTTGCCGCTTCAGGCCGAGCACCGGCGCATGCTCGAGAATATGCGCGCCGCGGGCTTGCGCGGCGCGCGCGAGGCCGCGCACATAACGGCCGACATGCATCCCCGCGCTCTTGCCGAACAGCAGCCCGCCGTGATATCGGTTCGAGCCGATCTCGTCGCGCAGCTCGGCCTTCGTCACCAGACGCGTGTCGGGGTCCACGCTCGCTGCGAGCAATGCCTGGCTGCGCGCGAGCTTGTCGTAGTGCTCGGGCTTCGCGGCGAGCTTCAGCTTGCCGGTACGGGCGAAATTGCAATCGATCGACTCTTCCTTGACGAGCCGCTCGACCGTGTCGACGCCCGCGTCGAACGCCAGATAGAGCCGGTTCGCCAGTTCCGTGCCGAGGCGTTGCGACAGCGACGCGTAGTCCTGCGCGAAGCCGTTGTTGCACATGCCGCCGTTGCGACCCGATGCCGCCTGCCCGACGGTGCCCGCCTCGCAGACGATCACGCGCGCGCCCTTCTTGGCCAGCGCCAGCGCGGCGGCCGATCCCGTGATCCCACCGCCCACCACCAGCACGTCGCAACGGCCGTCGTGCAATTCCGGCGAGTGGCTCACGAATGGCTCCGACGTATCGAGCCAGTACGAACTGAAACGCATCAGGCACTCCCAAACTGTCGCATCGCACTATCGGACCGGCGAACGCTCACCGCACCGATCCGGCCCCTCGCGGGCGGTCCGGCTCGATGCGCATCGTATACAGGCGGCCGCTCATCCATGTGACGGCGTTGCATCAGAAATCCGCGACCTTGCCCCATGAGGACTCGCTGAACCGGCCGGGCCGGTACGGCGCCGGGTCCACGAAAGGTTGCGCACCGGACGCGAGATCGGCGATCAGGTGCCCGGCGCCCGGCCCGATCCCGAAGCCGTGCCCCGAGAAGCCCGCCGCGAGGATCAACCCCGGCACGCCCGGCACTTCGCCGATGCCCGGCACGCCGTCCGGCGTGCTGTCGACGAACCCGGCCCACGCGTGCGTGATCTTCGCTTCGCGCAGTTCGGGCAACAGTTCGGACGCGCGGCGGTACGTTTCGGCGACCGTCGGCATGTCGGGCTTCGGATCGAGAATGCGTACGGCTTCCATCGGCGTCGGCGCGTCGAGGCGCCAGTGCTTCAACGTTTCATGACCGCCGCGCACGCCTTCGAGGCCGCCCGGCAGCAGGTTGCGCCAGCGTTTCGCAAACATCGGCACGAATTGCGGCGCGAAGCGCAGGAACTGCGGCGTCAGGTCCACGCGCGCACGGCCGCTGATCGCCAATGCGTAGCGTCCGTCGCTGCGGCGCGTGATGGACACGCCGGACGTGTACATCGCATCCGGCAACGGCGTTTCGACGGGCGACACGCTCAGGATCGACTGACGGATCGACGCTTGCGGAAACCGGATGCCGAGCTGGCGGCAGAACGACGACGCCCATGCGCCGCCGGCCATCACGACCGTTCGGGTCTTGATGACGCCGGCCTCGGTGACGACGCCCGCGACGCGGCCGCCTTCGAGTTCGAGGCCGCGCGCCGCGCAGTGCTGGTGGACACTGCCGCCCAGCTTGATCAGCGCGGCGGCCACGGCTGGCGCCGCCTTGCCTGGATCGGCCGTGCCGTCGGTCGGCGAGAATACGCCGCCCTTCCACTGCCGCCCGGTGGCCCGTCCGCGTTCGGCGGCCTGCTTGCTGTCGAGCATGTACGTGGTCACGCCCGCGGTCTTCGCGAATTCGCCCCAGCTGGCCCAGCGGGACAACTCGGCCTCGTCATTGCTCAGATACAGCAGCCCGCAGCGATGAAAGCCCGTGTCCTCGCCGGATTCGGCGGCGAATCGTTCCCACAGATCGATGCTCTTGCTTGCCATCGGCAATTCGCGCTCGTCGCGGTTCTGCTGCCGGCACCAGCCCCAGTTGCGGCTCGACTGTTCGGCGCCGATGCGCCCTTTCTCGACGAGCGCGACCGAGACGCCGCGGCGGGCCAGGTAGTACGCGGTGAAGACGCCGATGATTCCGCCGCCGATCACGACGACGTCGGCCGAAGCCGGCAGCGTGGGCGAGGTTTCGATATGGCGCAGCGGAGGGGACATGTTCAGTCTCGTTCGGTGGAGGGTTTGACGTTCTGCATCACGTAGAACTTCGCCACGCGTTCGCTGCTTTCCCACCCGATCGACGCGCCGCGCGGCACGAACAGCGCATCGCCGGTACCGAGCGACTGCACGCTGCCGTCGGGCGCCGCGAACCGGACGCCGCCGGCCAGCAGGAACATGAACTCGTTCGCGCGATGCGGCCGGACGATCCGGTGATACGGCGTCGAATCCCACGTGCCCGCGCAGTATCCGGCGCCGTCGTCGGTGAACACGTTGTCGCTGCGGCATTGCGGCGCGGGGCCGAGCAGCACCTCGGCCGGCAGCGTGGCGGACGGCTTGAAGTCCGCGTCGGCGCGCAGCTCGAAGAGGCCGCGTTTCGTCGGTTGCGCGCACGCTGCCGCGCAGAACATCAGCAGTACCGACGATTGCGCGGCGATGCGCAGCGCCGTGCCGCCGCCGATGACGGCGCCTTGCCCCGGGCCGAGCACCAGCGGCGCGGCTCCGGCCGCTTCGAGCGTCAGCTCGCCTTGGACGACGACGAGGGTTTCGATGTGCGGAAAGCTCGGCACGTCCAGTTCGCCGACGAAAACGATCCGCCCCGCGGCCATCGCGTCGGGGCCTTCCCACGCGATCTCGCGATGCGACGCGAAAGGATCGCTCGCGCCGAACGCCTGCTTGCGGAATGCGGTGGAAGACGGTGCGCCGTCGGCCCGGTGCAACACGAAAACTGCGGTCATTTCTGCTCCTGTCCAGTGCGTGACGGATTCGTTCGAAAGCTGTCACGCGATATCGGAAATCGTCGTTCGCCGGCGCTTCTGCCGGACATCCTCAGCGGGGCATGTCGTCCATGCGTGCGCTTACGCCGCGTGACACGACGCTTCGCGGCGTTCGGCGCGCAGGCGCGTCGATGGCGTTCGCACCGGCGCGCCGCCCGTTCGGGCGACCACGTAATCGCGCGGCGTGATCCCGAGCACGCGCCGGAAATGCCGGCACAGATGGCTCTGATCGAAGAAGCCGACGTCGGTCGCGACGACCGACGGTGCGAGACCGGCGCGCAACAGGTCCTGCGCCCGCCGTATCCGCACGAGACACAGATACCGGTGCGGCGACAGCCCGGTTTCGCTGCGAAAACGCGCGGTGAAGCGCGACACGCTCAACCCGGCCACCGCTGCGAGCGTATCGAGGTTCAGCGGCTGCGCGAACGATGCGTCGATCGTGCGCAGCACGTCGCCGATCGCCGGCGACACGGGCTGCGCGACACGCGGCGAGCCAACCGCGCCAACCGCGCCAATGAATTGCACTGTCATATCGAATTCTCCCGGGCGCTCGCTTCAATGCAGGAAATCCTGCATGCGGTAATACGCGCCGACGACCGGCAGGAACCACGCGTGCCCGAAATGGCCCGGTATCGCCGGCCAGTCGAGCTCGCGCCACGGGTTCGATGCGGCCGCCCCATACAGCACGTCGGCCATCACGCGGCCCATGTGGACCGACATCTGCACACCGTGGCCGCTGTAGCCCATCGAGTAGTAGAGCCCGTCATGCTGGCCCGCGCGCGGCAGCCGGTCCGCGGTGATGTCGACCAGCCCGCCCCAGCAGTAGTCGAGCCGCACGTCGGTCAGTTCCGGGAAATAGCCGGCCATGCCCGCACGCAGGATGTCGCCGCTTTTCGCGTCCGAGTTCGGGCTCGACATCGCGAAGCGCGCGCGGCCGCCGAACAGCAGCCGGTTGTCGGGCGTCACGCGGAAGTAGTTGCCGATCTGGCGCGACGTCACGTATGCGCGGCGATGCGGAAACAGCCGGTTCAACTGCGCGTCGGGCAGCGGCTCGGTCACGACGATGAAGCTGCCGACCGGTGCGATGCGTCGCCGGAACCACGCGAACGGCCCGTGCTGCGATGCGCCGGTCGCGACCAGCACGCGGTCGGCGACGATCGTGCCGCGGGCGCAGGTAATGCTGTGGCGCTCGCCGTCGAGCCGGTCGAGCTGCGTGACGGCCGCGTGCTCGTACACGCGTGCGCCGGCCCGCACGGCCGCTTGCGCGAGCCCGACGCCGAACTTGCCCATGTGCATCTGCGCGCCGTTGCGCTGCAGGAGTCCACCGTAGAAACCGTCGGAGCCGACTTCGTCGCGGATGTGCGACGGGTCGATCAGTTCGATGTCCGGATCGACGTTACGCCGCAACGCGTTGAAGGTCTTTTCAAGCCCCGCGAAATGCTGCGGCTTCGCGGCGAGCTTCAGCTTGCCGGCGCGCCGGAAATCGCAATCGATCGCCTGTTCGGTCACGATCGTCTCGACGCTCTTCACCGCGCTTTCGTACGCGCGATAGAACTGCTTCGCCTGCGCGGCGCCGATGCGCGCGGCCAGCGACGCGTAGTCCTGCGCGACGCCCGTATTGCACTGGCCGCCGTTGCGGCCGGACGCTTCGCCCGCGACCTGCGCGGCTTCGAGCACGACCACCGAGACGCCGCGCTGCGCGAGCGCGAGCGCCGCCGACAAGCCGGTGAAACCGCCGCCGATCACGACGACGTCGGCCCGCCCTTCGACGGGGCCAACGCTTCCGGCGCGAAACGCGGGGCGGGTATCCAGCCAGTACGATTCCAGTTTCATCGGATCCTTCTCACGCATTCCCTCAACGACGATCGGCGACCGTTCAATGAGAATCATTTAATCACCGTCAACAACCGCAGTTGTCGCGTATTCGCGCGCGGCACGCGTACAAATTGCCGTTTTGCACGACCGCCGCGGCAGACTATGCGGCGGGCCGTTCACCGCCCCGCGCGATGAACGGTTCGCGCGCCACGCACTACGGCTGCACCGACGTGACACCCGCGGGAATCGGCTCCGCCTGGAAGCGCGCGAGATCCTCCTCGCTGCGATGGCACAGCACCTGCGCGCCGTTGCCGAGCGTGCGCAGCGACGGGGCCGTCCGGTTGCACACGCCGTCCACGCGCATCGCGCAGCGCGACAGGAACGGACACAGCTCGGCCTCGTTCTCGCGCTCGCCGATCGGCACCAGCGGCCGATGGCAACGCTCGGCCGCATCGTCGAGCCAGCCCGCGCGCAGTTCCGGCGCGGACGACACCAGCAGATGCGAATACGGGTGATAAGGCGGCGCGCACAGCGCGTCGCGGCTGCCCGTCTCCACGCGGCGGCCCGCATACAGCACGACGATGTCGTCGCTGATCGCGCGCACTTTCGCGATGTCGTGCGTGATGAACACGTACGACACGCCGAGCTTCGCCTGCAGGTCGCGCAGCAGCTCGATGATCGCGGCGCCGACCACCGTGTCGAGCGCCGACGTCACCTCGTCGCACAGGATCAGGTCGGGCTCGGCCGCGAGCGCACGCGCGAGGTTCACGCGCTGCTTCTGCCCGCCCGACAGTTCGCCGGTGCGCCGCGCGGCCACCGCCGGCGGCAGCCGCACGAGCTCGAGCAGCTCCGCGACGCGCTGGCGTGCACGCGCGCCCTTGATCCCGTGGTAGAACGCGAGCGGCCGCGCGAGCGTGCGCTCGACGGTATGCACCGGGTTGAGCGCGGTATCGGCGTTCTGGAACACGATCTGCACGCGGCGGTGCTGCTCCTTCGTCCGTTTGACGATATCGCGCGCGAGCGGCTCGCCGTCGAGCAGGATCGCGCCGCCGGTCGCCGGCACGAGGCCCGCGATCACCTTCGCGAGCGTCGTCTTGCCGGAACCCGATTCGCCGATCACGCCGACCGTCTGCCCGCGCCCGATGCACAGGTCGACTTCGTGCAGGATCACCTTCGCGGGCCAGCCGTTCGCGGTGCGGCCGCCATAGCCCGCGATCGCGCCGCGCACGTCGAGCAGCGGCGCCGGCGCGGCCGGTCGTTGTGCTTCTACGTCGCGTTCGGCATCGTTCGGCGTGACCGCCGCGATCAGGCTCTGCGTGTATGGATGCGTCGGCGCATGCAGGATCTGTTCGGTGTCGCCCGCCTCGCGGATCACGCCGTCGCTCAGCACGACGATCCGGTCGGCCATCTGCGCGACCACGGCCAGGTCGTGCGACACGTACACCGCACTCATCCCGTAGCGCCGGATCACGCTCTTGAACGCCTGCAGCACGTCGATCTGCGTGGTCACGTCGAGCGCGGTGGTCGGCTCGTCGAGGATCACCAGCTCCGGGTCGGTGATCAGCGCCATCGCGGCCATCAGCCGCTGCAGTTGACCGCCCGATACCTGGTGCGGATAGCGCTTGCCGATCGTCTCCGGCTCCGGCAGCGCGAGCGCGCGAAACAGCTCGATCGCCTTCGCCTGCGCGTCGCGCTTCGTCATCGTCTTGTGGATCAGCGCGCTCTCGATCACCTGGTCGAGAATCGTGCGCGACGGGTTGAACGCGGCAGCGGCGCTCTGCGCGATGTACGCGACCTTGCGGCCGCGCAATGCGGTCAGCGCCTGCGCGGACAGCGTGCACACGTCCGTGCCGCCGATCTTCACCGAGCCGCCGGCGATCCGGCATCCGGTGCGCGCATGGCCCATCAGCGACAACGCGATCGTCGTCTTGCCGGAGCCCGATTCGCCGATCAGCGCGAGCACCTCGCCGCGCCCGATATCGAAGTCGACGCCATGGACGATCGTCGTTTCCTCGCCGCCCGGCCGGCCGCCGACCACGCGCAGCCCGCGCACCTCGACGAGCGGGTTCGATTCGTGTCGCATCAGTGTCCTCCGGCGGCGCCGGCCGCGCCCTTGCGGCGGCCGCGATGCGGCAGACCGTCGATCATCAGGTTGACGCCCACCGTCAGGATCGCGATCGCGACCGCGGGCATGATCGCGACGGCCGAGCCGTCGCCGAGGCTCGCGATGTTCTCGCGCACGAGCGAACCGAGGTCCGCGTACGGCGGCTGCACGCCGAGCCCGAGAAAGCTCAGGCCGCTCAGCAGCAGCACGACGAACGTGAAGCGCAGCCCGGTGTCCGCCAGCATCGGGTGGATCATGTTCGGCAGCATCTCGACGCACGCGATGTACAGCGCGCTTTCGCCACGCGCCTTCGCCACCTGCACGAATTCGAGCGTGCTGATGTTGACCGCCAGCGCACGCGCGATCCGGTACGAGCCCGGCATGTAGCTGACCGCGGCGGTGAGCACCAGCAGCGGCAGCGACGAGCCGAATGCGGCGACGAACATCAGCGCGAACATCTTCGACGGAATCGACGTGAGCGCGTCGAGCAGCCGGCTCATCGTCTCGTCGACCGCGCGGCCCGACACGGTCGCGAGCAGCCCGAGCGTCGTGCCGGTCACCGCGGCGAGCAGCACCGCGGCCAGCGCGAGCAGCACGGTCAGCCGCGTGCCGTACAGGATCCGGCTCAGCATGTCGCGGCCGAGGAAGTCGGAGCCGAACGGCAACTTCGCGCTGAACGACGCGAACACGTCGGGCGTGACGATCGCGCCGACGTCATGCGGCGCGATCAGCGGCCCGAACACGGCGACGAACAGCATCAGGCCGACCATCGACAGGCCGACGCGGCCGCCGGTCGTCAAGGCGATGCGCGCGGCGCGGCGCTTGCGCGGCTGGTCGGGGGCGGGCGCGGCAGGCGGCATGCTTCCCCGCCCGAGGGGCGGGTCGCCGGATGGCGGCAGCGCGCTGCTGCGTTGTACGGGTTCGATCGGTTGCATGGGCGGCATCTCGGAAGGAAAACGAAACACTCAGGTGCGCAGTCGCGGGTTCGACACGATCGAACACAGGTCGGCGAACAGCACGAGCGTCAGGTAAGCGACGCAGAAAATCAGCGTGCACGCCTGGACCAACGGGAAATCGCGGTTGCTGACGGCGTCGACCATCAGGCTCGCGAGGCCCGGATAGTTGAAGATCGTCTCGACGACGATCACGCCGCCGAGCAGATACGACAGGCTCAGCGCGATCGCATTGGCGATCGGGCCGATCGCGTTCGGCAGCGCATGGCGCAGCACGACGCGTGCGGGGCTCGCGCCCTTCAACACGGCCATCTCGACATACGACGCGCTCAGTTGCTCGATCACCGCGGCGCGCGTCATCCGCGCCATCTGCGCGATCACGACCGCGCACAGCGTCAGCACCGGCATCGCATACGCACGCAGGAAATCGTGCAGGCTTTCGATCGGGCCGCTGTACGACAGCGCGGACAGCCAGCGCAGCTTCACCGCGAACACGAGCACGGCGACCGTCGCGATCAGGAACTCCGGCGTCGCGACGAGCGACAGCGTGCCGAGGCTGATCACGCGGTCGACCGCCGATTCGCGCTTGACCGCCGCGAGGATCCCGAGCAGCAATGCGATCGGCACCGACACGGCGGTCGTGATCGCCGCCAGCGCGAGCGACTTCGGCAGGCGCCCGCCGATCAGCTCCGACACCGGCATGTCGCCGGAAAACGACCGGCCGAAGTCGCCGTGCAGCAGGCCGGTGAGCCAGTGCACGTAACGCACGTGCGCCGGCATGTCGAGACCGAACTGCTGGCGCAGCGCGGCGACCGTCTCCGGCGTCGCCGACTGGCCGAGCGCGGCCTGCGCGGCGTCGCCCGGCAGCAGGTTCGTGATCGTGAAAATGATCGCGGACACGATCAGCAGCGTCAGCGCGGTGACCGCGATGCGCCGGCCGATCAGCCCGATGAGAATTCGGTTCATGGAGCGGGACTCCCGAAAAGACCGCGCGTGGCCGGCGCGGGGGTCCGCACCGGCCGCGCGACGGCGGCCAGCCACAACGTCATGCGTTCCACCACACGTTCTCGGCGAACGTGAAGCCCATCATCGGCCCGGTAGGGATCGAGCCGAGGCCCGCGAGCCGCTTGTCGTAGCCGTCGAGGAAGCTGATGAACGCCGGAATGCCGACCCGGCCCTGCTGCGACACGATCACCTGCATGTCGCCGTACATCTGCTTGCGCTTCGCGTCGTCGGTTTCCGAACGCGCGGCGAGCAGCAACTGGTCGAACTTCGCGTTCTTCCAGCCCGACTCGTTCCACGGCGCATCCGACTTGAAGAACTGCGTGAACAGCACGTCGGCGCTCGAGCGCGGGTTGATGTTGCCGAAGGTGAGCGGGTGCTTCATCCAGTGGTTCGACCAGTAGCCGTCGGGCGACGCGCGGTTGACCTGCAGGTTCAGCCCGATCTTCTGGCCGGCCTGCTGCAGCAGCACGGCCATTTCGATCGACCCGTTCGCGTCGGACGTCGCATAGATCGGCGGCAACGTGGCGCCGAGCGCGCCCGCCTTCTGGAACAGGAACTTCGCCTTGTCCGGATCGTGCGCCCGCTGCGGCAGCGACGCGTTGAAGTAGCGGTGCCCCGGCGGAATCGGCTGGTCGTTGCCGATCACCGAGTAGCCGCGGAACACCGCCGTGCGGAGCTGCTCGCGATCGAACAGGTACTTCATCCCTTCGACGAAATCGGGACTCGAGACGATCGGGTTGTCGCTGCGCATGATCAGGTCGGTATAGAGGCCCGACTTGGTTTCCTTCAGCGCGTAGCCCGGCGTCGACGAGACCCGCTGCGTCGAGCGCGGATCGATCGCGTTGATCAGGTGCACGTCGCCCGACAGCAGCGCGTTCAGGCGCGCGGCGCTGTCGCTGATGCCGATCAGCTCGATCTCGTCGAGATACGGCTTGCCCGGCTTGAAGTAGCTGTCGTTGCGCACGCCGACGGTCGACACGCCCGGCTTGAACGACTTCAGCTTGTACGGGCCGCAGCCGATGCCGGTCGAGAAGTCGGTCGTGCCGTCCTTGACGATCACGAGCTGCGGCGTCGCGAGGATCACCGGCAGATCGGCGTTCGCGCTGGCGAGCGTCAATGTGACTTCGTCGGGGCCGCTCGCCTTCGCGTCCGCGAACTGTTCGGCAAGTGTCTTGACCTTCGACGCGGTGGCCGCGTTCTTGTGGCGCATCAGCGAAAACACCACGTCGGCGGGGCCGACCGGCTTGCCGTCGTGGAACGTGACGCCCTTGCGCAGCTTGATGATCCACGTCTTCGCATCGGTCGTCTGCAGCGACTCGGCGAGGTTCATCTGCGGCGTCAGGCTCGCATCGAGCTGCGTGAGGCCGCTGTAGAACATGAAGAAGCGCGTGTAGTCCGCGCCCGTCGAGCCCTTGGCCGGGTCGAGCGTATCGGCCGTCGAGCCGGCTTCGTTCGCGACCCGGATCTTGCCGCCGCGCTTCGGCGCGGGCGCGGCGAATGCAGAGCCGGGGGTCATCAGCAGTCCGCCGGCGCCGGCGGCCATCATGCCGCTCGCCGCCATGACCTTCATCATGTCGCGGCGCGTGAAGCCGCCCTTGCCGCCGTTGTCGATATCGTCGCTCATCCGAACTGCTCCTGACTGTGGAAAGTGGGTCCAAGGGTCCAGCGTGGTTATTCGATCCCGCCGCGCCCGCTTGCTGGTGGCGGGCGCGACGTCGTACACATGCAATTCATTTAAGCATCGCCAAAATGCGGTTTGTCGCGATTCGGGCAGCCCGCACGATACGAATCGACCGTTTTGAGCCGCCCGCGCAGCATGAATTGCTGCGTGCGCGCACGTGTCGCCGTTGGCCCGGCGGCGTGTCGCGGTGGTTGCCGAACCCGTGTCGATGCAGGAAATCGTAAGGCCGCAGCCGCCGCAGATTGCGCCGACAAAATTGCCCGTTCGGCATCCGGCGCGCGTTTGGCCCACGCAAACCGCACGTTTGTGTCGAATGCGTGCGCGCCTGCCCACGACGGCCGAAACGAGCGGCACGTTGCGGCAGATCGCCGCATGCACGGGCGTCAGCGGTGGCAGTTGCGACGGGACGTCGCGCAGGAAAAGTCAGAAGAATGCCGCTCGATCGGAACGGCTTGGCGGGAAGACGGGAAGATGGCGGGACTGCCCGTAAACCGGGCTCGTGCGGCCGTCAGGCGACGCGTGCGTCACCGGCATGTCGGCGCGCACGCCGGGCGGGCGCCGGCGCGACGCCCAGAAGGCAGGGTGATACGCCGGCCGCGAGCGAACGGCACGAAGCCGTCACGCAGCGAGCCGGAATACCGACACGGCGGCCCGCAGGCGCGCCGCCTGCTCGTCCAGCGACGAAGCGGCCGCAGCCGCCTGCTCGACGAGCGCGGCGTTCTGCTGGGTGACTTCGTCCATTTGCGCGACCGCCAGCCCGATCTGTTCGATGCCGGTGCTTTGCTCGGCCGATGCCGCCGAAATCTCGCCCATGATGTCGGCCACCCGGTCGATCGACCGGACGATCTCCGTCATGCGCGCGCCGGCCGTCTCGACGAGCTGGCTGCCGCTGCCGGCCCGCTCGACCGACGCGTCGATCAATCCCTTGATGTCCTTCGCGGCCGCGGCGCTGCGTTGCGCGAGCGAGCGGACTTCCGACGCGACGACGGCGAACCCGCGCCCCTCCTCGCCGGCACGCGCGGCTTCCACCGCGGCGTTGAGCGCGAGAATGTTGGTCTGGAACGCGATGCTTTCGATGACGACGGTAATGTCGGCGATCCGCACCGATCCATCCGAAATCTGCCGCATCGTTTCGACGACCGCCTGCACGGCGGCGCCGCCGAGTTCGGTCGCATCCTTCGCCTGGGCCACGAGCGCATTCGCCTGGCGCGCGTTGTCGGCGTTCTGTTTGACCGTGGACGTGATCTGCTCCATGCTCGCCGCCGTTTCCTGCAGCGATGCGGCCTGCTGCTCCGTGCGCTGCGACAGATCCAGGTTGCCTTGCGCGATCTCGCCGGTGCCGGTGGCGATCGAGTGGGTCGTGGTCTGGATCTCGGCGATGGTGTCGGTCAGCCGCGCCTTCATGTCGCCCAGCGCGACGAGCAGGCTGCCGGGCGCGGCGTGCGCCGTATCGAACTGCACGTCCAGTTCGCCGGCGGCGATGCGGGCGGCGATCCGCGCCGCATGCGCGGGCTCCCCGCCCAGCGTGCGCCTGACGCTGCGCAGCACGCCCCATGCGATGGCCGCGAGCGCCGCGGCGATGACGAGCGCGACAGCGCCCAGCACCGTCGCGAGCCGGGCAAACGCCGCATTGATGTCGTCGTAGAAAAATCCGGTGCCGATCCACCAATTCCAGTCCGAAATCGCGACCACGCCCTGCAGCTTCGGCTCCAGGTCCGCGTCGGGGCTGCGCTTGATCAGCACGTCGACGAGCGCGAAATGCGACTGCGCCATCCCCGCGCGGTACGCCTCGCTGTCGGTCAGGCCGCTGGTCGTGCGGTTGCCTTTCGCGCGCGTGCCGATGAATTTCGCGTTCGGGTGGACGAGGTTGACGCCGTCGGCGGTCGTGACCCAGAAGTAGCTCTTCGAATTCGCGTTGAGCGCCGCCAGCGCGGCCTTGGCCTGCTGCTGCGCCTGCTCCTGCGTGAGCGTGCCGTTGGTCTGCATCGTGCGATACGAATCGACCAGATGCTCGGCCTTGGTCAGCAGAATGACGATCTCTTCGCGGCGGCTGTCGATCAGCGCGTCGCGCAGCGTGTGCAGCGACAACGCGGCGAGCAGGACGACGCCGAGCAGCGCCGCGGCGACGAGCATCAGCAGTTTGGTGGACAACTTCATGCGGGGGCCTCGAGATATTAACCGTTCGGTACATATATCGGCCCGGGCGGCCCCGCCTTGAACGACTCGATATCGGTAATTACCCTTGTTTCGTACGCTGATCGAACGCGCGACGGGACGCGACGGGCTCCGACGGCATCGCGGTCAAGTCTCGTCCCGTCGCGCCGGTCGATGAATCGGCCGGCGCAGGCGACTTACAGGCCAAGCTGCGTCGCCAGTTGGCCGATGTCCGACACTTCGTAATAGTTGTAGAACGGCGTGCCCGGCTCGTGGCCGCGGTTCACGAACGCCTTGTGCTTGATCCCGAGATCCTCGGCCGTCATCAGGTCGTAGCGCAGGCTCGACGACACGTGCAGCACGTCCTCGGGCTTGCAGCCGAGCTTGTCGAACATGTATTCGAAGCCCTGCATGCGCGGCTTGTACGATTGCGCCTGCTGCGCGGTGAACACCGCATGGAACGGCGCGCCGAGCTTGTCGACGTTGCTCATGATCTGCTCGTCCATCGCGTTCGACAGGATCACGAGCTTGTACTTCGACGCCAGCCGCGACAGCCCGGCCGGCACGTCCGGGTGCGGGCCCCACGTCGGCACCGCATGATAGAAAAGCTCGGCCTCGGCTTCGTCGAACGTCACGCCGACCCGTGCGCACGTGCGGCGAATCGCGTTGACGACGACGTCGCGGTACGGCTTCCACGCGCCGAGCACCTCGTCGAGCCGATAGGCGGCGAACGCGCGCACGAAGGCCTCCATCGTGGCCGGCGACAACCGATCCGCATAGATTTCGCGCGCCGTCTCGGCCATCCGGAAATGGGTCAGCGTGCCGTAGCAGTCGAAGGTGATGTACTTCGGTTCAAACTGGATCATGGTCAGGTCCTGTCGGTGTGAAGCCCCGGCAGGGCCGGGGGTGGGCTGGGTTTAACGAAATTGAATCAGGGCAAAAAGTCGTTCGCGCATCGTTCGGCGCCGCTCAAAACGCAGAATCGCCGCAAGTTGCCCGGCACATGCAGCACGATCTGCGGCGCGATCGGGCACGGCGCGGCCCGGCCGGCCGATGGGCGCCGCGCGACCACAGCGGGCCCGTCTGCCGGTAGCGGCCCTTCGGCAGGCGGCCGCGCCGCCGTGCATTGATCGTAGTGGCATTCCACAGCACGCGTGGCCGGATTGACCGGCCGCGTCGGCACGATCCGCGCGTTCGTGCGCGTCGATCGAACGGGTTTGCGTCGATCTCGCGGGCGCGCCCGTCACCGCCCGAAAACAGGCGAATCGTCCTATCCGCGCCGCCGGGGCGCTGGCAGAGTCGACATGTCATTCCCACCCATCCGGAGTCCGGCGTGTCCGACCTCAATTCTTCCCGCACGCTTACCTATCGCCCGTTCGCCGAAACCGACCTGCCGGCCGCGCATCGTCTGTCGGAAGCCGTCAAGTGGCCGCACCGGCTCGACGACTGGCGCTTCGCGTTCCAGCTCGGCAGCGGCTTCGTGGCCGAAGACGAGGCCGGCGTCGTGGGGACCGCACTCGGCTGGCGCCTCGGCGAATCGCACGCGGCGCTCGGCATGTTGATCGTGTCGCCCGAGCGTGCGGGCGACGGCATCGAGCGCGAACTGCTCGCCCGCGCGCTCGACAGCTTCGGTACACGAACCGTCTTTCTGCATGCGACGCCGGGACGCGAGCCGCTGTACGCGGCGTTCGGCTTCGAGCCGATCGATACGATCGACCAGCATCAGGGCGCGGCATTCCGGCCGCCGCTGATCTCGCTGCCGCCCGGCGAGCGCCTGCGCCCGCTCGGCACCAACGACGGGCCGCGCCTCGCCGCGCTCGCGTCGCGCGCGGCGGGCTACGAACGGAGCGCGGTGACCGATGCGCTGCTCGACGTCGCGAACGGCATCGCGCTCGATCGCGACGGCGAGCTGCTCGGCTTCGCGCTGTTCCGCCGTTTCGGCCGCGGCCACGTGGTCGGCCCGGTGATCGCGCCGGATGCGCTGCGCGCGCAGGCGCTGATCAGCCACTGGCTCGCGTTGAACGAGGGGATGTTCGTGCGGCTCGACTTGCCCAGCGACAGCGGGCTGTCCGACTGGCTGGAGGGGCTCGGGCTGCCGCGCGTCGATACCGTCGTCGCGATGGCGCGCGGCGCCACGCCGGCGCGCGACCCGGCGCTGCGTGCGTTCGCGATCGTGAGCCAGGCACTCGGCTGAAGGGGACACCGACGATGAGCTTTCTGTACAAGGCCGACCCGGTGCGCGGCGCGCAGTGGGCAGCGCGCTTCGCGCAACAAGCGCCCGATCTGCCGTTCCGGATCTGGCCGGACCTCGGCGACGCCGAAGCCGTCCGCTATCTCGCCGCATGGCAGCCGCCGGACGATCCGGTCGCGCTGTTGCCGAATCTCGAAGTCGTGTTCTCGGTCGGCGCCGGCATCGACCAGTTCGACCTGTCGCGCGTGCCGTCGCACATCCCCGTCGTGCGGATGATCGAGCCGGGCATCGTCGAAGGGATGGTCGAATACGTGACGCAGGCCGTGCTGACGATCCATCGCGACCTGTTCGACTATGCGGCCCAGCAGCGCGACCAGGTGTGGCGCGAGCATCCCGTGCGCGCGGCCGCATCGCGGCGCATCGGCGTGCTCGGGCTCGGCACGCTCGGCCAGGCCGTGCTCGATACGCTGCGGCGCTTCGGCTTCCCGTGCGCCGGCTGGAGCCGCACGCCGCGCACGCTCGACGGCGTCGACTGCTACGCGGGCGACGCGGCGCTCGACGCGTTCCTCGCCCGCACCGACATCCTGATCTGCCTGCTGCCACTGACCGACAGCACGCGCGGGCTGCTCGGCGCACGCGTGTTCGATGCGCTGCCGGCCGGCGCGTCGCTCGTGCAGGTCGGGCGCGGCCCGCAGCTCGATGAAGCCGCGCTGCTCGCGGCGCTCGCGAGCGGCCGCCTCGACAGCGCGATCCTCGACGTGACGGATCCCGAACCGCTGCCGGCCGCCCATCCGTTCTGGACGCATCCGCGTATTCGCCTCACGCCGCACATCGCCAGCGCGACGCGGCCGGACACCGCGGTCGACGCGGTGCTCGCGAACCTCGCGCGCCATCGCGCGGGGCAGCCGATGATCGGCGTCGTCGATCGCACGCGCGGCTACTGACCTGACGCGCCCGGCCCGCCGGGCGCGCAGCAGAAAATGCCGAAGCGCCCCGCACAAACGCCGCGCGCATACGTTTCGGGCCGCAAATTGAAGACGCATGCGGATTTCTCGCCCGTTAGCATGAACTCACCGCTGACACCTGACGAGAGTCCCGCCTTCCATGAACCAAGCCGCGCTGATCGAAGCCGATCGTCAACACCTGATCCACCCCGTCGTCAACTACCGTGCGCATGAAGCGCGCGGCGTCACCGTGCTCGAATCCGCCGACGGCGTGTTCCTGCGCGACGCCGCCGGCCATACGCTGCTCGACGCGTTCTCGGGCCTGTGGTGCGTGAACGTCGGCTACGGCCGCGACAGCATCGTGAAAGCCGCCGCCGACCAGATGGCGAAGCTGCCGTACGCGACCGGTTATTTCCATTTCGGCTCGCAGCCGGCGATCGAGCTTGCCGAGCGACTCGCCGCACTCGCGCCGCCGTCGCTGAATCGGGTGTACTTCACGCTCGGCGGCTCGGATGCGGTCGATTCCGCGATCCGTTTCATCACGCACTATTTCAACGCGACCGGCCGCCCGACCAAGAAGCAGATGATCGCGCTGGAACGCGGCTATCACGGTTCGTCGTCGGTCGGCGCCGGCCTCACCGCGCTGCCGGCGTTCCACCGTCACTTCGACCTGCCGCGCGCCGATCAGCACCATATCCCGTCGCCGTACCCCTATCGCCATCCGCTCGGCGACGATCCGCAAGCGCTGATCGCCGCGTCGGTCGCCGCGCTCGAAGCGAAGGTCGCCGAACTCGGCGCGGACAACGTCGCCGCGTTCTTCTGCGAGCCGGTGCAAGGCTCGGGCGGCGTGATCGTGCCGCCAGTCGGCTGGCTGAAGGCGATGCGCGACGCGTGCCGGCGCCTCGGCATCCTGTTCGTCGCCGACGAGGTGATCACCGGCTTCGGCCGCACGGGCCCGCTGTTCGCATGCGAGGCCGAACAGGTCGATCCGGACCTGATGACCGTCGCGAAGGGCCTGACCGCCGGCTATGCGCCGATGGGCGCGGTGCTGATGTCCGACGAAATCTACGAAGGCCTCGCGGGCAGCCGCGCGGAGTCGGCCGTGGTCGGTCATGGGCATACGTATTCCGCGCACCCGGTGAGCGCGGCGATCGGCCTCGAAGTGCTGAAGCTCTATCACGAAGGCGGGCTGCTTGCGAACGGTCAGGCGATGGCGCCGCGCTTCGCGGCGGGGCTCGATGCGCTGCGCGCGCATCCGCTCGTCGGCGACGCGCGCTCGGTCGGCCTGCTCGGCGCGCTCGAACTGGTGTCCGACAAGGCGCGCAAGACGCGCTTCGACGCGGCGCTGAACGTGCCCGACAAGATCGCGGCGGCCGCGTACGCGAACGGCGTGGTGTTTCGCGCCTTCGGCGACGGCGTGCTCGGTTTCGCGCCGGCGCTGAGCTTCACCGCGGGCGAGTTCGACCTGCTGTTCGAGCGCGTGCGCAAGACGCTCGACGACGTGCTGGCCGACGCGGGCGTGCAGCAGGCGCTCGACGCCGCGCACGCGCAGCCGGCCTGACCGGCCAAGGGAAAGCCGGGCTTGTGGCCGCCATCGTTCGACTCTAAAGTAACCGGACATTCCATTTTTGCCTCTTCACGTGAACATGACGGACAGCAAGCTGGATCGCATCGACCTGCGCATCCTCTCCCAGTTGCAGAAGCGCGGCCGCATGACCAACGTCGAGCTGGCCGATGCGGTCGGGCTGTCGCCCAGTCCCTGCCTGATCCGCGTGAAGCGGCTCGAGAAGGCCGGCTACATCGGCGGCTACGGCGCGCACATCCAGCTCGAGAAACTCGGCGACGTGCAGGTCGTGTTCACCGAGGTCACGCTGGCCGACCACCGGCGCGAGGATTTCGATCGCTTCGTGGCCGCGATCCGCAACGTCGACGAGATCGTCGAATGCCACCTCGCGAGCGGCGGCTACGACTATCTGCTGAAGTTCATCACGCGCAGCGTGAGCCATTACCAGACGATCGTCGAAGGGCTGCTCGAGCAGAACATCGGCATCGAGAAGTATTTCAGTTACGTGATCATCAAATCGCCGTTCGTCAAACGGCACTACCCGCTCGAATCGCTGTTCGGCGAACGTCACTGACACACCGCGTGCGGCACCCGCCAATACGGCAGCGCCGCTGTCCGTAGGGGACAGTCGCGCGCCGGCACCGTCGTCGCCGAACCGCTTCATCCAAGGAACTGCCATGCCGCTTTCGCTGACCCGCACCGAACTCCTGCGCTCCGCCAACCTGATCGACGGCACGTGGCGCGACGCACTCGACGGCCGCCGTTTCGACGTGACCGATCCGGCGACGCTCGACACCGTTGCCCACGCACCTGACAGCGGCGCCGCCGACGCACGCGCGGCGACCGATGCGGCAGCCCGCGCGCTGCCGGCCTGGCGCGCGACGCCTGCCCGCGAACGCGCGGCGATCCTGCGCGCGTGGCATGCGGCGATCGTCGCGCACACCGACGATCTCGCGAAGCTGATGTCGCGCGAACAGGGCAAGCCGCTTGCCGAAGCGCGCGGCGAGGTCGCGTACGGTGCGTCGTACGTGCTGTGGTTCGCCGAGGAAGCGACGCGCACGTATGGCGACATCATTCCGCAGCAGCAGCGCGGCAAGCGACTGAGTGCAGTGAAGGAGCCGATCGGTGTCGTCGCCGCGATCACGCCGTGGAATTTCCCGCTCGCGATGATCGCGCGCAAGATCGCGCCCGCGCTCGCGGCCGGCTGTACGGTCGTCGCGAAGCCGGCGGAGGACACGCCGCTCACCGCGCTCGCGCTCGCCTTCCTCGCGCACGAAGCCGGCGTGCCCGCGGGCGTGCTGAACCTGATCACAGCGTCACGCGAGCGCGGCATCGACGCGGCCGCCGACTGGCTCGCCGACGGCCGCGTGCGCAAGATCACGTTCACCGGCTCGACGGCCGTCGGCAAGCTGCTCGCGCGCGACTCGGCGGCGACGTTGAAGAAGCTGTCGCTGGAGCTCGGCGGCAATGCACCGTTCATCGTGTTCGACGATGCGGAACTCGATGCCGCGGTCGACGGGCTGATGGCCGCCAAGTTCCGCAACGGCGGGCAGACGTGCGTGTCGCCGAATCGCGTGTACGTACAAGCCGGCGTCTACGATGCGTTCGCGCAGAAGCTCGCCGCGCGCGTCGCCGCGCTGAAGGTTGCGCCGGCGACCGACCCGGCCGCGCAGATCGGCCCGATGATCAACGCGCGCGCGGTCGACAAGATCGCGCGCCACGTCGGCGACGCCGTTGAACGCGGTGCGCGCGTGCTCGCGGGCGGCAAGCGCCTGACCGAGCTCGGCGCGAACTATTACGCGCCGACGGTGCTCGCCGACGCCACCGCCGACATGCAGTTGACCTGCGAGGAAACGTTCGGCCCGGTCGCCGCGCTGTTTCGCTTCGATACCGAGGACGAAGCGGTCGACGCCGCGAACGACACGCCGTTCGGGCTCGCCGCGTATTTCTACACGCAGGACGTGCGGCGCATCGCGCGCGTATCGGCACGGCTCGAAACGGGCATCGTCGGCATCAACGAAGGCGCGCTCGCGAGCGAGGCCGCGCCGTTCGGCGGCGTGAAGGAATCGGGCTATGGTCGCGAAGGCTCGCGCTACGGGCTCGACGATTACCTGTCGATCAAGTACCTGTGCCAGGGCGGGCTCGACTGATCGGATGAATCCGGGCCGTCCGCGAGGACGGCCATCGCCGCACCCGGTCGACACACACGCGTTGACATCGGAACCGATCGGTCCATATAATAAATCCAACTTCAGGCACCGCATCGTTTGCGAAACCGATCAATGGCAAATCCGGCTGGCGTGGGCCGTCCCCGCGAATTCGAACTTGGCGATGCCGCGCGCGACGCGATGGACGTTTTCTGGGACCGCGGATACGAAGGCGCGTCCCTGCCCGACCTGATGGCCGGCACCGGCCTGTCGCGCGGCAGCCTGTACAAGGCGTTCGGCGACAAGAAGGCGCTGCTGCTGGCGGCGCTCGACCTGTACATGGCCGACGGGCTCAAGGCGACCGCGGACATCCTGTCGCAACCCGGTGCCGTGAAGGATGCGATTCGCGATTCGCTGCTGCGCTATGCGCGCCTGTCCGTTGGCGAGGCGGGCCGGCGGGGATGTCTCGCGGTCGCGATGACTACGGAACTGGCCGCGCGCGACGCGGATGTCGCGGAACGCACCGGGCGCATGTTCCGGCGGCTGCAGCAGCTCTATGCCGGTGCGATCGTCCGTGGCCAGGCGAGCGGCGAGATCGCCGAGCAGGACGAACAGGTGCTGGCGCGTTTGCTCGTCTGCCAGGTCGAGGGCATGCGCGTGCTGGGGAAAACCGGCGTGCCCGAGCGCGACATGCTCGCGCTGGTCGACCGCACGATGCGCATCCTCGACTGATATTTTTTTACCCAATTTGGAACCGATTAGTTCCGTATGGAGAGCCGTTCATGTCACGGAATGATCCCGTATCGCCCGACCCGCGTCGCTGGGCCATGTTTTCGGTCCTGCTCGTCGGCGCGTTCCTGCCGCCGCTGGACTTCTTCATCGTCAATGTCGCGCTGCCGTCGATCCGCGCGGAACTGGGCGCCTCGTCGTCGGCCGAGCAACTCGTCATTTCGTCGTACGCGGGCCTGTACGCGGTGACGCTGATCACCGGCGGGCGATTGGGCGACCTGTTCGGCCGCGGCCGCGTGTTTTTCCTCGGGTTGATCGGCTTTGCGATCGCGTCGACGCTGTGCGGTCTCGCGAGTTCGCCGTGGACGCTCATCGTCGGCCGCGCGCTGCAGGGCGTGACGGCCGCGATCATGGCGCCGCAGGCGCTCGCTTCGATCCAGGCGATCTTCCCCGAATCGGAAAAGCCGCTCGCGCTCAGCTTGTACGGTGCGGTATTCGGCCTCGCCGCCGTGATCGGGCAGGCGCTGGGCGGGATCCTGATCTCGCTGAATCTGTTGAATCTGGGTTGGCGCACGATCTTCCTCGTCAACCTGCCGCTGGCGATTCTGGTCGTCCTGTTCGGGATTCCGCTGTTGAAGGAAACGCGTGCGCAGCATGCGCGCAAGCTCGACCTCGGCGGCACCGCGCTGTCGATGCTGACGCTGGGCGCACTGATCGTGCCGCTGATCGAGGGGCGCGAAGCAGGCTGGCCCGTATGGGCATGGGTGTCGCTGTTCGCGGTGCCGGCCCTCGCCGGGTTCTTCTGGCGCTACGAGCGCCGGCTGGGCCGCCGCGGCGGCGCACCGCTGCTCGATCCGGCCGCGCTGCGCGCACCGGGGCTGGGACGAGCGTTGCTGATCGCGCTGCTGCTGTACTCGATCGGCGCGTTCTTCCTGCTGTTCTCGGTGTATCTGCAGAATGCGTTGCACGTCGACGCGCTGAGCGCGGGCCTCGTGTTCTTGCCGTTCGGCGTGGGGTTCCTGCTCGGCCCGTTGTCGACGCCCTTCTGCGCACGTGCCATCGGCGCTTACGTCAATCCGTTCGGCATGGGGCTGGAGATCGTCGGCCTCGTCGGCCTCGCGTGGTTGATCGATGTCACGCCGATCGGGATACCGCTCGCTGCCGCGCCCCTCGCCGTCGTTCTCTTCGTCATCGGTTTCGGACAAGGTCTCGCGTTGCCGACCCTGATGCGGATGGTGACGGGGCGCGTCGCACCGGCGCTTTCCGGCATGATCGCCGGCATCGCCAGCTCGACGCTGCAGGTCAGCACGTCGCTCAGCGTGGCGATCATCGGCGGCATTTTCTATACGACGCTCGGCACGCGCCAGGATCCGGCGGCCATCGCGCACGCGTTCATCGTCGCACTCCTGTCGATCTCGCTCTTCCTCGCTGTCGGCGCCGCGCTGGGCATCTCGCTCGCACGCGCGCCCGCTGCGCATACCTCGATGCGGGCTGCCGCCCGTCCGGGCTTCGGCCCTGAACGCAAACGGCCGTGATCGCGCGTATTTGCCCGTATCGACAATCATCGCCGCGTCAGTCCGACCTGGAGGGTCTTCATGTACTTCATCGTTTCCTATCGCCGAGCCGCCGGCACGCGATTCGATTCCCGTTACTACGTCGAGCAACACATTCCGCTGGTAGAAAAATCCTGGAAACCGTACGGGCTCGACTATATCGACGCGTTCTTCCCAGAAAGTGAGGATAGCGAACTTATCGTCGTGGCGATGTGCCGTTTCAAGGACAGCGCGGCGCTGGACGCCGCGTTCGCGTCCGCGGAGACGGCAGACGTCATGGCCGATATCGATGCGTTCACCGATATCGAACCCGATCGGCACATCGCGGATGTGTTCTCGCGCGTGTCGTAGCGGCGATCGCGCGCCGCCATGCATCGATTCCGGCCGGCGCCATCGGTCACTTGTCCGATAGCGGCGCGAACGATCAGGTATAGGGACAGCAACCGTTACGCGAGACACACCACCGGACGGGCAGGGCTTCAAAGCCCGCATCGTCGGCACACACACGAAAGCGAATCCGCGTCGCGGAGCGCGTCAGAGCAGCCCCAGCGCCGACGCCTTGAGGGTCGCCGCGGCGCGTGTCGAACATTCGAGCTTGCGGAACGCCTTCTCGACATGCGTGCGCACCGTGCTCGGACTCATCGCGAGCGCCTGCGCGACCTGCTTGTTGCTCGCGCCGCGGGAAATCGCCCGCAGGACGTCGATTTCCCGCGCGGACAGGCGCGGGCCGGCGGCCGACGCGCCCGTGGCGATGCGCCGGAGCACGGGCGGCCCGCCCTTCACGAGCGCGGCCACCACTTCGCCGCATAGCCGGCCGCAGGCCGCCTCTTCCTGCAACTGGCCGGCGGCGGCCGCATCGCTCAGCGCCGCGCGCCACGGACGCGCCGAGCGCAACGCGACCCACGCCAGCGACGCCGCCAGCACACGCGCTTCCAGCGTCAGCGCCGCATCGCGCACGCCGCGGAAATAGCCCGAACCGTCCTGCCGTTCGTAGGCATACGACGCAAGCACCGCGGCGTCGCCGAGCGCGCCGGTCTGCTTGCCGGCGCGCTCGGTCCAGTACGGCACGAGTCGCACCTTTTCCCACGCGCTTGCAGGCAGCCGCGTCGGCAGATTCCACACGTCGTTCGGCACCGCGGCCCTGCCGATGCCATGAATCAGTCCGGCGCGGTACACGCGTTCGCGCGCGGCCTCGTCCGGCGACAGACGGCCGTAACACGCGGCCGCCGTCGCGGCGACCGAACGCGAAAAACCCGTCATCCACGGCAGTTTCAGATCGATGACGTCCGCAATCAATTCGGCGGACGTCGCGCCCTGCATGTCCGGCGTGGCCAATGCGGCGTCCAGGTCGGCGGGCGCCATGTGCTCGAGCGCCGCCAGCCAGCGCGGTGCATCGCGCGCAGCCGTCTCGACGAGCACGGCCGGATAGCGTGACCCCGCGCGTTGTCCGATCAGTTCGAGGGCCCGCTCGATGCCGTACGTGCGGCTGAACACGTCGAGGTCGCCCGCAAGCGCGACGATCGACACGGCGGGCGGCACCTGTTCGCGCACGAGCCGCGCAGGCAGCCCGTTGCCGTCCCAGGTTTCGAAAATATGCCGCAGCGCGGTTTCCGTCGCGCTGGACAGGCCGAGTATTCGCGCCACCTCGCCCGAGACTTCGCAATGAATCTGCGCGAGCGGGATCAGCGCGACACCCGCGCCGCCGGTCGCTTCAGCCATGCCGGGCCGGTTCTCGAGCATCGCGGCGCGAATCGCGACGTCGTCGCCGAATACCTGCGCGAAACCTGCCGCGTTCGCCGTGCAGCCCGACCAGCGCAACAGCGCCACCTCGCGAGTCGTGTCGCACACCGATGCATCGAATCGTGCCGCGTGCGCGAGCTGCGCCGCCAGCCAGCCGGTGCGCGGCGAATGGTCGGTCGGCTGACCCATGCTGAGATCGCCGATGAAGGCCAGCGCGCGTACGGCGTCGACTATGCGCAGCGGAGCGTGACGAGCTTCGGCGTCGGACATCGGATGGGAGGAGGCATTCGCGAGGACGGGAAAACGATCATACGCGACGGCGTCCCGGCGTGCATGAACATGCGCGTCGCGGCCACTCCGGCGCGATGTCCGCCCGCATCGGTGCAGGTTGCCGGCCGACTTCGCCATCGGACATCTGACCGATGGCGGCAGGCGCGGACGATTGCGATACTCGGCGCACTGGAGATCCGGTCGGTGGCGCATCTGCGTGATCGAAACCCTGCATGCCGGCCGGATCGACGACTCAATGTACGAAGGAGTGCAAATGGCTGACCGCTACCCCGAATTTCGTCCCCCTGCCGACGAACAATGGCTGAAACGGTACTACTTTTCCCGGGCGGTGTTCTCGCTGATCTGGGTCGCGCTGGCGTTTTCCGTCGGCCGGCAGAGCGCGGCCGGCGCGGCGGCCCTGCTGGTCGTTTATCCGGCCTGGGATGCGCTCGCCAATTTCGTCGACCTGTCCCGCAGCGGCGGGATGGCGGCAAACCGCACACAGGCGGTCAACGTCGCGATCAGCGTCGTCACGACACTGGCGGTATTTCCGGCGTTGAATGCGGGCCTGCCCGCGGTACTCGCGGTGTTCGGCGTCTGGGCGATTCTCTCCGGCGCGCTGCAGCTCGGCACAGCCGTGCGGCGCTGGAAGCATGCCGGCGCACAGTGGGTGATGATCCTGAGCGGCGCGCAGTCGGCGCTGGCCGGGTTGTTCTTCATTGTCCAAAGCCACGCGCCGATGCCGCCCGCGATCGTGAAGATCGCCGGTTACGCGGGAGTAGGTGCGCTTTATTTCCTGATATCCGCCATTTGGCTGCAGGTGCGGGGGATGCGGCGCAGCGTGTCGTGAGCCGTTGGTCGAAATGAAGACATGTACGCGGCCGCGAATGGCTCTGAACGACCCCGAGCGGTCAATCATCCTTCCCTAAAGCGGCCGCTCAGGCGTTTCGGTTGCATGGGATTCTACTTCGATGAAAGGAATCCCGTTCTTACCAACAAAAAAGATGCTTACGACCCAAAGCTGGCGCCGATGCAGGTCGACAGCAGGCGCTCAGAATCTTCATCCATACGTGAAAACCCGCTCGCGCGCACTGCCGTTCATGGGTAAAGTGAAGCAACGTGCTTCAGCCAGCACTCGTGCGGGCTGTTACACGGCAACGCTGTTGTCCTGAAACCAAGTTAGAAGGTACTCGCACACTGTAATTTTTAAACCACAAAGGAGAACATTCATGGCACTTAAACCAGGACCAAAGCCGATAGCAAAATCAACAGGGAAACCGGATCAGCGCCGCCGTGATAACAAGACCACACCAGGAAATACACCATCGCTCAAACCTAGCAAATCTAGCAATCCCCCAAAGAGTAAATGACAGGGGCTCTAGTTAATTTGCCCTTCTAACCCGGCAGTCGATCGGATCTGCGCGAAATGCCGCGCAGGCCGGTCACTTCTACGTTGGATGGCAGTTCTTGAGCTGACGATCCGACCGGCTGCTTCTGGCCGATAGCTGCCGCTCACCATCGCCGACAACTAGCCGAATGGTGAACTTCGAGCGATCCCGTGCGGGCCGCTGGTAAACTCGGGCAATCCAGAGGCGCGCGGATGACGCTAGCCAACCTTGTGCATTGGCCGTCTTGCAAGCGTAAGGGGCCCATTCGTGAGCGCGGTCGACTGTCGCCTCATGGCCGCATGGCGACGTTACCGCATTGCAAGGTACGGAAAAGCAGGGAAACCCGGTGATCCGACGATATTTGTAGGCAGTAACCGCCCGACGAGGCAACGGACTACCGCTCATAACTCAGCCGCCGCCGCCGATCTGCTTAAGGTCAACTTCGGTCAGGGTTTCACATTCCCTTGCCTGGAACCGATGGCCGCAGCAATGCGGCTTTGCGCAGCGACGAGTTGGTCATCCGTGGTCGCCACCAGCCACAGACGTGCCTGCTCCTCGATTTGGCGGTTGTGATCCTTCAACGGGCCCATCGCGGCAGCGGCCTTCCAGACGACTGGGGCGATTCGGCTTTTCCTGCCTGACGGCGCGCCTACCAGCAGGCAGTAAGGTCCCAGCGGAAGCGATACAAACGGAAGTGCCGGACTGGCACGCACGCGCCAGTCGATGAAGGGCGTGTCGCCGATAAGCAGCGGCATGGGCAAGCCGTGGAGCACACTGAAATCGTACAGCGCCAGTTGCTCCCGCATGCCGGCGTAAATGCGCCGGATGTCGTCGACAACCGCCGCGCGGATCTCGTCATCGAACATTGGTTCCTGCGCGTATCGGTCAAACGCCTTTCGAGCCTCCCATTGATATGCGCTGAACAGGCCAATCTCCACGCAGTCCTGCACTGCGCGCTGGACATCCGCTACAGAACCGGCCTCCTCCGGCGTACCCAACTGCGCGGCCCGCAAAAAACGGGCAAGTCCAGCCTCGTGGATCGCAGGACCCTCCGTAGATGCATCGTCTTCAGCGCCCTTGCCAAGGGGCACATAGATATATTTCTCGGCCGCGAAATGCGACTTCTTGCCCTCGTCAAACCTGATTTCGCCATCAACGCAGTCCAGATAGCGAGTCCCGATTCGACCATGCTCCCAAACCCAATTTTTCAGGAGCGGACGTAGTGGATGCAGTCTGTCGTGATCGGTCATGGAAGCCTCCAGGTTGCCCAGTATAGTTCCAAGTTGTCGATTGTTTCGTGGAGGACATGGCGATCAATCGATCCACTACCGCCGTTGGCGCCCGCGCAGCCTCAACGGCTGTTTAACCGGATATCAGCGGCCCCGTGCCTACGCGCTGAGCGGCAAGTGCTCGGCCTTTGCAGGCGTTCACGTGTCGGCTGCGGTAGGTCGACTTGACGCTATCTTGCGGACGTTCGGCTGAGCATCTGCACCGAACGTCTGCTGTCAGGCTCAGCGAATAGGCACTTTCGACCCGGAGCAGCCGTCGGGCTATCCCGGAAGCAGCCGTTCGCGGGACGCAGAGCAGCGACAGGAGCAATCGTGGCTCCCCTTTCTTACGAGCTGCTCGTTCCTCCATTCAGCTGGCTCAAAGAAC
>NZ_JAAGPP010000105.1:0-34106 GCF_017104975.1 Burkholderia sp. Ac-20344 | reverse complement strand
GGCGTCGTGTCGCGCGAGGTCACGCTGCTGCCGCGTCACTGGGAATGGCTGGCCGCGCAGCCGGGCGGCGCGTCCGTCGCGTTGCGCAAGCTCGTCGAGGACGCACGGCGCACGCATGCGGCGGCCGATCGTCTCCGCGACGCGCAGGCGCGCGCGTACCACTTCATGTCGGCGATGGCGGGCGACCTGCCCGGTTTCGAGGAGGCCGCGCGCGCGCTGTATGCAAACGATCTGGCGCGGCTCGCCGAGCGGGTCGCCGGCTGGCCGGACGACGTGCGCGACCACGCGCTCGCGCTGGCGCGCGGCGATCTGCCGCCGTCCACCGAAGACTGCTGAACGGAGCATCCGCCGCCATGACCGCATTCGATCTGAACCGCGGCGCGATCGCGCCGGTCGCCGACGAGGTCGATCTCGTCGACCTGCGCGTGACCGGTGCCATTCCGCACGAACTCGCCGGCACGTTGCTGCGCAACGGCCCGAATCCGCCGGGCGGCCGCTTCGAAGGGAGCGACATGCTGTCGTGGTGGCCGGAAGCCGCGATGCTGCACGCGATCGCGTTCGAAGGCGGCCGCGCGACCGGCTACCGGAACCGCTGGGCGCGCACGCAGCGCTGGGCTGCCGTGCATGCGCCTGAAGCGGCATCGCATCTGCCCGACACCAATCCGAACGTGAGCGTGTTGCAGCATGCGGGCGAATTGCTCGCGCTGTCGGAGGGCGGCGCACCGTTCGCGATCACGGCCGCGCTCGATTCGCTCGGCGTGCCCGCGCGGCACGCAGGCCTCGGCGGCGGGATGACCGCGCATCCGAAGGTCGATCCGGTGAGCGGCGAGCTGATCGCGTTTCGCGCGGACTGGCGCGCACCGTGGCTGCGCTATGGCGTTGCCGACGCGCAGGGCGTGCAGCGCGTCGAACTCGCGATCGACCTGGGCGCGCCGTCGATGATGCACGACCTCGCGATCACCGAAACCCGCAGCCTGCTGCTCGACCTGAACGTCGGCTACGACTTCTCGCTGCTGAAGCAGGGCCACCGGATGCCGCTGCGCTGGCACGACGACCGGCCCGCGCGCATCGGCGTTATTCCGCGGCATGGCGGCGCCGTGCGCTGGTTCGGCGTCGAGCCGTGCTTCATCATGCACGTCGTGAACGCATACGACTGCGATGCGTCGTGCATCGTGCTCGATGCGGTGCGCTATCCGTCGTTCCTGCGGTTCGACGCGGGCACGGGCCGCTTCGCCGACAACCCGGCCGGCGAGCTGTGGCGCTACGTGATCGATACGGCGAACGGGCTGATCGACGAAGGGCCGCTCGCTGACGGCGGCATCGAGCTGCCGCGCATCAACGAAAGCCGGACGGGGCGCCGCTACCGTTACCTGTATGCGGTCGAGCAGCCGAACCCCGCGGAAATGCGCGGCGTGATGCGCTTCGACCATGCGAGCGGCACGACGACGCGCTACGCGGTGCCGGCCGGCGACCAGAACGGCGAGCCCGTGTTCGTGCCGCGCCCGGGCGGCGTCAACGAGGACGACGGCTGG
This sequence comes from Burkholderia sp. Ac-20344, assembly GCF_017104975.1. Lineage (NCBI taxonomy): Bacteria > Pseudomonadati > Pseudomonadota > Betaproteobacteria > Burkholderiales > Burkholderiaceae > Burkholderia > Burkholderia sp. Ac-20344. The sequence continues at coordinate 32,574 of NZ_JAAGPP010000105.1, read as the reverse complement.
CTGCTGGTGATGGTCTACCGCGCGGCGACGGATACGAGCGACGTCGTGATCCTCGATGCGCGCGCGATCGACGCGGCGCCGGTCGCGACCGTGCACCTGCCGCGCCGCGTGCCGGCCGGGTTCCACGGCGCGTGGGTGCCGCGCGAGCGCTGAGCGGCGGGGCTGCGCGTCACTGCGCGCGCAGCGCGTCGACGATCTTCAGCCGCGCGGCGCGCATCGCCGGCAGGAACCCGCCGACGAGCCCCATCACGAGCGAGAACAGCAGCGTCTTCACGACGATCGCGGGTGTCAGCACGAAGCGGAACGACAGGTCCGCGAAGGTCTGGAAGTTGGTCGTCGAGAACGACGCGAACTGCATCAGCGACGCGCACGCGAGCCCCGCGACACCGCCGACGAAGCCGAGCAGCAGCGCTTCCAGCAGGAACGCGGCGAGCACGTTCGTGCGCTTGAAGCCGAGCGCGCGCAGCGTGCCGATCTCGGCGACGCGGTTCGCGACCGACGCATACATCGTGATCATCGCGCCGATCATCGCGGCGATCGAGAAGATCGTCGACAGCGTGATGCCGAGGAGGTTGATGAACGTCGACAGCGCCCTCGACTGGTCGCCGTAGAAGGTCTGTTCGCGTTTCGCCTCGTCGGTGAGGCGCGGGTCGACGTCGATGTCGGCCTTGAAGCGCGCGAAGCCGTCGGCGCTCGGGATGCGCAGCACCATCGACGAATAGCTGGTGCGCCGGAACGACTGCATCAGCTGGTCGACGTCGCCCCAGATCTCCGAATCGAAGCCGCTGCCGCCCGCGTCGAAGATGCCGACGATGGTCCAGTCGCGCTGCGCGAAATGCAGGCTGTCGCCGAGCTGCGTGCCGCTGAACCCTTTCGCGATCGCGCGGCCGACGATGATTTCCGACGAGCCGGGCGCGAACATGCGGCCGGCGGCGAGCGTCACGTGCGGGCGCAGCGCGAGACCGGCCGGCGACACGCCGCGGATCACGACGTTCGACGGCTTGCCGGACGACGTCTTCACCAGCGAGATCAGCACGACCGCTTCCTTCGATACGAGCGGCCGGCCGTCGGGGCCGAGCGCGACGGCCGGGTGCATCTCGAGCGCATTGGCCTGCGGGTGGTCGATCGAACTCTGGATTTCGGTTTCGGCGCCCTTGCGGATCACCACCGCGTTGTCGGGTTCGCCGGTCGACACGAGCGTCTTCGTGAGCCCCGCGTCGAGCATCTGCACCGTCGCGAACACGAAGATCACGAGTGCCATCCCGCCGGCGGTCAGCGCGGTGGTGAGCCGCCGGGTCCACAGGTTGCGCGCGATGTAGTTGAGCGGGATCGCCATGTGCAAACCTAACCGATTGCCCTGAGGCCTTCGACGACGCGCACGCGCGCCGCCTGCCACGCCGGCACGATCGCGGCCGCGAAGCCGACCGCGACCGAGCACGCGGCCTGCAGCACGACCGTCTCGGTCGACACCTTGAACACCGGGAAGATGCCGCCGGCCGCCTGCTTGAACAGGCTCGCGGCGGGCGGCGTCGCGAGGATTCCGAGCCCGCCGCCGGCCACCGCGATCACGACCGATTCGCCGAACACGATCAGCGCGAGGAAGCCGGGGCCGAAGCCGAGTGCCTTCAGCGTCGCGTATTCGGCCGTGCGCTCGCGCGCGCTCATCGCCATCGCGTTGGCCATCACGGCCATGATGATCAGGATCACCACGTACGACACGACGCGGATCGCCGCGATGATCTGGTTCGACATCGCGACGAAGCCGAGCTGGAACGCCTGTTCGGTCTCGGTCAGCGTCTCCGCGAGCGAGTTCTTGAACACCGCGTCGACGTTGCGCGCGATCGACGCGCCGTCGTCGGGGTTCGCGACGCCGAGCACGAATACGCCGACCTGGTCGGCCTGCTTCGGCGTGCGCTGGCGCACCGTCTCGTTCAGGTAGTCCCAGTGGAACACCAGCTGGCGCGTGATCGTCGAGTCGTCGCGGCCGTCGAAGATCCCGCGCACGACGAAATCCCACGTGCCCGGGTAGATCGTGCCCTTCAGCGGAATCACGTCGCCGATCCTGAAGCCGAACTGCGTCGCGAGCTGGCGGCCGACCAGGCAGCCGCGCCGGTCGCGGTTGTAGTCGGCGCGCTGCTGGTCCGGGACGATGAATTCCGGGTACAGGTCGAGATAGTTGTCCGATACCGCGAAGCTCGCGAAGAAGTTCTTCGGATCGCGGTAGATGCCGCCGAACCAGTTCGAACGGACCACGGCCGTCACGCCTTCGACGCCGCGGATCCGGTTCTCGTAGCTCACGGGCAGCGGAAACACGAGCGAGATCGCGTTGCGCGTGACGAGCCGCCCGCTGGATGCGGCGGCCGCGCCCGCGTACCACGCGTCGACCACGGTGTGCAGCAGCCCGAACGCGAGCACCGCAATGGTCAGCCCGAGCACGGTCAGCAGCGTGCGCAGCCGGTGCCGCAGCGCATTGCGCGCGATCAGCTTCAGCACGTACATTGCGCGCGCTCCCGCAGCCGGTCAGCCGGCGTGCCCATCGATCAGCTCCCCTTTTTCCAGATGCACGAGCGAGCGCGCAGCGCCGGCCGCGTGCGCGTCGTGGGTCACCATGATGATCGTCTTGCCGAGCTCGGCGTTCATCCGCTGCAGCATCGCGAGCACGTCGGTGGCCGACGCGCGGTCGAGGTCGCCGGTCGGCTCGTCGGCGACGATCAGCACCGGATCGGTGATCAGCGCGCGCGCGATCGCCACGCGCTGCTGTTGGCCGCCCGACAGCTCGGACGGGTAATGGCTCGTCCGGTCGCCGAGGTTCACCATGTCGAGCACGAGTTCGACGCGCTCCCGCCGCTCGCGGCGCGACAGGTGCGTGAGCATCAGCGGCAATTCGACGTTCTCGAACGCGGTGAGCACCGGCATCAGGTTGTAGAACTGGAAGATGAACCCGACGTTCGCCGCGCGCCATTCGGCCAGTTGCGCCTCCGCGAGCAGCGAGATGTCGAGCCCGCCCACGCGCAGCTCGCCGCTGTCGGGCCGGTCGATGCCGGCCACCAGGTTCAGCAGCGTGCTCTTGCCGGAGCCGGACGGCCCCATCAGCGCGACGAAGTCGCCCTCGCCGATATCGAGCGTGATGTCGGTCAGCACGGGCACGATCTGGTTGCCGCGCCGGTACGACTTCGCGACGTGGCTGAGCTCGACGAGGGGCGGCGGGGTGTCGTTCACGCGTGCGCTACTTCTTCGCGACGGTCACTTTCGCGCCGTCTTTCAGCTTCGCACCCGGCGCGAGCACGACCGTGTCGCCGGGCTTCACGCCGCGGATCGCGACCAGCTCGCCGATCCGCATGCCGGCCGTCACGGCCGTCGCGTGCACGGTGTCGTCCTTCACGACGAACACGACCGTCCGCCCGTCGCGCTCGACGACCGCGCTCGCCTGCACGGCCGTCACGGGCTGCCGGTCCTGCGCCGATACGGGTTTCGACAGGAACGCGATCTTCGCGCTCATGTCGGGCAGCACGCGCTCGTCGCGGTCGACGAAGCGCACCTTCACGAGCACGGTGGCCTTCGAGCGGTCGACGGTCGGCACGATGCGCGACACGCGGCCCGCGAAGCGCGTGTCGGGCAGCGCGTCGAGCTGGATCTCGCACGGCTGCTCGGCGCGGATCTTCGCGATGTTCGATTCGGCGACGTCGGCCTCGACCTCGAGCGTGTCCATGTCGGCGATCGTCACGACCGCGCCCTTGCTGTCCGACGCGGACGAGAACGGCGTGATGTTGTCGCCGACGTTCGCGTGCTTCGCGAGCACGATGCCGTCGAACGGGGCGCGGATCACCGTCTGGTCGACCGCGACCTGCGCGGCCTGCGCGTTGGCCTCGGCGGATGCGATGGCTGCCTGGTCGCTGCTGAGCGATGCGCGCGCCTTGTTCACGCGGGCCGTGTCGGTGTCGAATTGCGCGGCCGGCACGGCGCCGCGCGGGGCGAGCGCCGAGGTGCGGCGCAGCGCGATCTCGGCGTCCTTCAGTTCGGCCTGTTCGACGCCGAGGTTCGCGCGGGCAACCTTCACCTGTGCGAGCGCCTGCGCCAGCGAGGCCTCGACGTCGCGGCTTTCGAGGCGCGCGATGATCTCGTCCTTCTTCACGCGCGTGCCTTCGAGCACGCCGAGCCATTCGACGCGCCCCTGGCCCTTCGATGCGACCGCGGCCTTGCGCTGCGGCACGACGTAGCCGGTCGCATTGAGCTGCGTGTCGTTCTGGTACGGGTAGGCGGACGTGACGGCGGTGGTTTCGACGGCCGGCCGGCCGGTGAGCGCGAGGCCGGCGGCGATCGCGACGACGGCGACCGCGGCGGCGGCCGCATAGCGGAGCCACCGGCGCCGGCGGGGCGCCGGTGCGAGCGGACGCCGGTCGATCTTCAGTTTGTCCAGATTGTGATCGGGCAATTTGAGCGCCTCGAGACGGCGGCGGTCTGGCGACCGGCCGCGATCCGGTTTCCGGGGAAAGGGACGGATGGACGCCAGTATAAGCGTCGCCCCGGCGGCGCGCGAGCGGGTTGGCAGCGCCGCCGCGGCGGCCGCCGGACCGGTCGCCGACACCGCAATACGCGTGCTCCCCCGGGGAAACCCGAGGGATGCAAGCAACGTGTCAACTTGCCGCGAACGCGGTGCGTTATGGAACCAGTGCGTCAGGTTTTGTCGCGGCGGCACGGCGCAAGCCGTGCCTCGCGGCCTGGGGCTCCGATGCGAATGCCTCGCATCTTTACTTACCGGTACGTTTGATTTTTTCTCCGCTAAAGGAAGAACAATGAAGAAGACGCTCGCTTCGATCATCGCCGCAGCATTCGCGCTCGCATCGGTTTCGGCATTCGCACAGGCGTCCGCGCCGGCAGCCGACACGTCGGCAGCCGCTCCGGCACCGGCCAAGAAGGATCACAGCAAGCCGAAGCACCAGCTGAAGCAACACGGTTCGGCCAAGGGCAAGGCGAAGGCCGCCGCCGCATCGGCCGCCGGCACGAACGACGCAGGCACGCAGAACTAAGACACGCGTCGCCCGGGGCCGGCATCGTCGGCCGCCACTCGCGAGACCCCGCATGTTCACGCATGCGGGGTTTTGTTTTTTCAGGCCTCGTGTTCGCCGGCAGGCGGTGGCGATGGCGGTGGCGCGCGCATCGCGTCGACCACCGTGCGCATGCGCCGCCAGTGCGAGCCTTCCCAGAATACGCGCCGGCACACGTCGCACGCGGCGAAGCGCCGGTGCTGCTGCCGGACGTCGGCCGGCACGCGCGGCGCGGCAGCCGCCGCGTCGAGCGGATGCAGCGGCGCATTGCAGCGCAGGCACAGCCGGAACGGCCGCATGTGCGGCGCGAGATCGAGCCGCTCGAACAGCTCGCGCAACTGGTCGGCCGGCTGCAGCGCGTGCAGGTAGCAGCCGCGCTCGACCGCGCGCCGCTTGAGCAGCTCGCGGTCGCGGGTCAGCACGATCCGGCCCTCGCGCGCGGCGAGCGCCGCGAGTTCGTCGTCGCGGTAGTGGTTGTCGTAGCAGGTGTCGAAGCCCGCGAGGCGCAGCAGTTGCGCGAGGCCGCCGAGATGCGCGTCGGCGATGAAGCGCCACTGCGCCGGTTGCGGCGCGGCGGCCCCGTTCGCCGCCGGCTGCGCGCGCTCCGGAAAGGCTTCGACCCGGTCGCCGTCGTCGAGCGGCCGGTCGAGCGCGGCCGGCGCGTCGTTCACGCGGAGCCGGCCGATTTCGGTATGCGGGACGCCGAGCGCCTCGATCGCGTGCTTCACCGTCGCATCGCGCGCGCATGCGTGCCCGAACGCGCGGTCGCGCTGTGTGCGCGGGAGAAAGGCGTTCAGTTCGTCGTGGAAACGGAAGATCGCGGTCGCCATGCGCGCAGTATCGCACCGCGCATGGCCGGCCGCGTGCCCTGCAGACGCCCCGCATCTGTGTTTAACTCCCCGCTTCACGGAGCGAAGGAGCAGGTAATGGATCTCGGATTTATCGGGCTGGGTGAAATGGGGCAGGCAATCGCAACGAACCTGTTGAAGGCGGGGCACACGGTGCGGGTCTGGAACCGGTCGCGCGAGCGCGCCGAGCCGCTCGCCGCAGTCGGTGCGCAGATCGTCGACACCCCGGCCGACGCGTTTCGCGGCGACGCAGTGTTCTCGATGCTGGCCGACGACGCCGCTGCGCGCGCGATCTTCGACGACGCGCTGCTCGCGCAGGCGCCGCGCGGCCTGATCCACGTCAACATGGCGACGGTCTCGGTCGCGCTGGCCGAATCGCTCGCGCACGCGCATGCATCGCGCGGCATCCATTACGTCGCCGCGCCGGTGATGGGGCGGCCCGACGTCGCGGCCGCCGCGCGCCTGACGATCATGGCCGGCGGCCCGGCCGAGGCGATCGACCGCGTGCAGCCGCTGTTCGACGCGATCGGCCAGAAGACCTGGCGGTTCGGTTCGCTGCCGCAGCACGCGAACGTCGCGAAGATCGCCGCGAACTTCACGCTCGCGTCGGCGATCGAGACGCTCGGCGAGGCGTCCGCGCTGCTGGGCGCGCACGGCGTCGCGATGCGCGACTTCCTCGACGTGATCACCGGCAGCGTGTTTCCGGGGCCTGTCTACGAAGGCTACGGCTCGATGATCGCCGAGCGGCGCTACGAGCCCGCGCGCTTCAAGGCGCGCCTCGGGCTGAAGGACGTTCGCCTGGCGCTGGAAGCCGGCGACGCCGTGTCGGTGCCGCTGCCGGTGGCGAGCGTCGTGCGCGACAACCTGCTCGACGCGCTCGCGCACGGCGGCGGCGACCAGGATTTCGCGGTGCTCGGCGAAGTCGCGCTGCGCCGCGCGGGCCGCTGATCCGCCGCGCGACAGAAGTCCGGCGCATCGGCATAATCGACGTTTCGTTTTCCTTGCATCCAGGCAGAGGCGGTCATGAACTTGCATACGTGGTGGCTTTTCGTGGCGACGGTATTCGTCATATCGGCGATTCCGGGCCCGAACATGCTGCTGGTGATGACGCACGGTGCGCGGCACGGGCTGCGGCGTTCGGCGTGGACGATGGCCGGCTGCCTCACTGCGCTGGTGCTGATGTTGTCGGTGTCGGCAGCGGGCCTCGGCGCGGTGCTCGAGGCCTGGCCGGCGATGTTCAACACGCTGCGCTTCGCGGGCGCGGCCTACCTGATCTACCTCGGCGTGAAGGCATGGCGGGCACGCGTCGACGACGAGCAGCCTGCCGCCGACGTCGATACCATCTCGCGCCAGTCCGCGTCCGCATCGCGCGGGACGCTGTTCCGCAACGGTTTCCTGGTCGCGGGCAGCAACCCGAAGGCGATCCTGTTCGCGGCCGCGCTGCTGCCGCAGTTCATCAACGCGGCCGAGCCGACGCTGCCGCAGTTCGGCATCCTCGTCGTCACGTTCGCGGTGATCGAGGTGAGCTGGTATCTCGTCTACGCGTCGTTCGGCACGCGCATCGGCGCGACGCTGAAGAGCCAGAGCGTGGCGAAGATCTTCAACCGGCTGACGGGCGGGCTGTTCGTCGGCTTCGGCGCGATGATGGCGCTGGTCCGTCACTGATGTCGAACTGACACCGGAGCGTCGAACGCCCCGTCCCTCGCAACAGGGCGGGGCGTTCCGCTTTTCGGCCCTGCTTCACGCTCGCTTACGTACGCGGGCGAGTCAACGCCGCTGCGCCGGCCCCGCGTTCGGTCACGAGCCCGAAGATGGCGGCCGCGCTGGCGCGCATCGCGATGCGCTGAGGGTGGTGGTGGAAACGGTGGGGCTGGAGACGCGGATCAACGCGTGGATCGTGCACGGCGCGCTGCCGGGCCGGCTGGTGCGGCCCGCCGCGCTGCTGCGCGATGCGCTGGGTGAAGCGCTCGACCGGGTAAACAGGGTGGGGTCAGATACGGCGAAGGCGGTCTAGAGGCGGCATTCGAGGGAAAATCCTGATTTTCTCGACGGAAATGTTGCAATGCGGAAACCGATTCGGTATAGTTGGAACTGTCTCCTCCATGTCTCCTCTGATATGGATTCAGCCCGCCTCTTAGGCGGGCTTTTTTTTGCCTGCGATTTTGTCGCGGCCTTCCATTCGTCGTTCGTCGCCGCGCTCAGAACTTGTACGTCATCCCGACGTAGCTGATGATCGGGTCGGCCTTCAGGTCCGATTTCGACTCCGAGAGCACCGTGCCGTCGGCGGCCTTGATCGTCACCGTCGACGTCGTCTTCAGCGGGATGTACGTCACCGACGCGATCAGCCCGAAATGCTCGGTCATGTTGTACTGCAGGCCCGCGTTGAACACCGGCTGCCATGACGACGACGCCTTCGCCTCCACCGATGTCGTACCCGGCTTGCCGGCGCCCGCCGCGAGAATCGCGCCGAGATTGTCCTGCGTCTGCTTGATGAAGTTCGTGTTGAGCTGCAGGTCGCTGAACCAGTTGTACGACACGCCGAGGCCGAGGAACGGCCGGAACTTCGCGGTTGCCGCACCGAAGTAGTACTGCAGCAGCATCGCCGGGCTCCACTGCCGCACGCTCTTCACGATCGGGTTGACCGACGCCAGCCCGATGTTCTGCGTGCCGAGCGCGCCGGCAGGGCCGGGCGGCCTGATCGTGCCCTGGCCCGACACCTTGAACACCGGCGGCACGCCGGCCACCGACGTGACCGCGATGTGGTCGGTCAGGAAGTGGCTGACCGTCAGGCCGACGGTGTCCGCGCCGCTCGTGCGCAGCCCGGTGCCCGGCGACGTGAACGACGGCGGCAGCCGCAGTGGCGTGTTGATCGGCGTCGGCGCGACGTTGGTCGTCATCGGCGTGCTGCTCTGCTGCGGCATCACGTGGAACCAGCCCAGCGTGACGACGTTGCTGCCGGCGCTCTGCGCGTGCGCCGCGAGCGGCGCCAGCACGGCGGCGCCGGCCGCCGCGCAGAGAAGGGCTCTCTTTATCACGGCTTCCCCCTCCGCTTACTGGACGAACGCGCCGATCGTGAAATACGGCGTCGATCCGGCGTTGTCGAGGAAACCGAACACGCCACCCGTGAAGATGAACTTGCCGGTCGGCGTCGAGCTGCTGGCACCCGTGTGGATCGTCGTGACCGTGCCCGGCACCTTCTGCGTGTAGTCGAGATCGAGGACCCGCGTGAGCGACGCCTGCGACGGCTGGAACGGATCGAGCAGCGTCGCCTGGCTGTTGATCAGCGCGGTGGTCCGGTAGTTGAACTCGCTGTCGACGCCGATGTACTCGCCGTTCTGCGAACCGACCGTGACCGCCGTTTGCGGCGAAAGGATCGAGATGCTCGATTCGTCGTCGGCGGTGAGGCCCGGCACGCCGTTGCTGTCCGGCGTCGGGTTCGGGTTCGCGACCCCCGTGCGCACGAGGATCGGCACCAGTTGGTTGCGCAGCTTGCCGACGATCATGAAGCCCTTGCCCTGCGGCGTGGCCGACAGCGTCGGCTTCAGCTGGCTCGCGTAGTTGTTCGACTGGAACGCGCCGCTGCCGTCGGCCGACTGCACGAAGTTCGTGCCTTGCTGCGTGCACGCGCCGCCGGCGAACTGGCCGGTCGAGTCGCACTTGGTCCAGCTGCCGTCGGCGTTGATCGTCACCTTCGCGTCGATCGACGCCGGTGCGAAGTTCTGCGACGGCACTTCGCCGAAGCCCACATGGCTGTATGTGCCCGCCACCTTCGTGATGTCGGTTTCGATCGACGAGAAACCGATGAACGGGTAGTACGGGAATTTCGTGTCGGGCACCGCGGCCTGGCCGAGCACACCGCCGAACTGGATCTCCTTGCCGGGAATCGTGCCGCCCGCGACGCCGAAGCCGACGAAGATGCGCGCCGGACGCGACGCGTCGAGGCTCGCACCGTTCAGGCGGAACGCGCACTGGTTCAGCTTGTTGGTCGGCAGCAGCGTTTCCTGCGTGAGCGTGCCGCTGTCGACGGTGCCCGCGCGGGTCGGCACGACGGTGCCGGTCTTTTGCGGCACCGCCGATTCGACATAGGTGACCTGCCAGGTCATCTTGGTCGTGTCGAGCTGGACCTTCGCGAGTTCGCCGCTGCCCGCGCCCCCCGTAAACACGGTGCTGTAGTCGAGCGAGGCAGGGCAGAGCCGGTCTTCGACGAGCGGGGGCGGATTGTCGCTGCCGCCGCCGCAGGCAGAAAGAAGGGGGGCGGCAAGGGCCGCCGCCAGAATGAGGTTGCGCTTCATGTTGCTCCTCCAGATTTGTCTTGTGTGGCGGCCAGCTCCCTGTCGGCCGCTTCATTTGCTTGTGCTCGTCCTGCCTGCGCCGTGCCGCGCGCTCGTGCGTTGCGCGACGGCGGGCCGGCCACCGTCGCGCCCTCGTTCGCTACTTGCTGATCTGCGCGCCCACGCCGAAGTACGGTGTCGACGACGTGCTCGAGTTCGCCGACGTCGACGTGACGCCGCCGTTCACCGTGCCCTGGATCAGCGCCGCGTACAGCCCGCCCGTCGCGATCACCACGCCCGATGCGGACGGGTAGCTCGCGCCGCTCGGCGGCGTCGTCGTCGCGTTCAGCAGGCCCGGCGTCGCCTGGCCGTAGTCGAGCGTGAAGCCGTCTTCCTCGGCCTGCGTGCTCGGGTTGATGAACGACGCGTTGCCGCCGCGGATCAGCGCAGCCGTGTACTTGAAGTTCGAGTCCGCACCCGCGTAGCCGCCGTCGATCGCGCCCGACGTGATCGCCGTCGCCGCGCCGAGCACCGCGATGCCCGATTCGTCGTCGACCTGCGCGTCGGTATGCAGCGGCGCCGTGCCGAGGTTCACGTTGCCCGTTCGCACGACCACCGGCACCGTCGCGCCGTTGAGCTGGCCGATCACCATGTGCGCGGTTGCCGACTTGCCGGTCGCGCCGATGAGCGGCAACTGCGTTTGCGGCAGCGTCTGCGGTGCCTTCGTGCTGTCGAAGTAGCCGCCGTTCGCGGTGTTCACGGTCCACGGATTGCCGGTCGTCTGGCAGCCGCTCGCGCTGGTCGACGTGCATGCGCCGTTCGCGTCGAACGTCTCGCTCGAGTTCGTGCCCTTCGTCGCGTAGTTGCCCGACGGCACGAGGTGGTAGATCAGTGCGTTGTACGTGCCCGGCAGCTTCGAGATATCCGTCGTCGTGCTCGCGAAGCCGAGGAACGGGTAGAAATCGAAGTGACGGTTCGGCACCTGGCCGACGTTCTGGAGCACGCCGGGGATGATCGTCAGCCCGTCGTACTGGACCGTCGCACCCGGAATGCCGCCGCCCGCGACGCCCATGCCGACCAGCAGCATCGGCGGGTTCGCCTTGTTGAAGTCGGCGGCCGTCGAATAGGTCGAGCCGTTCGGCGCCTTGCCCGAGCCTGGCGCGAGGATGAACGCGCAGCGCGTCTGCTCCGCGGTCGGCAGCGTGCCGGTCGGCGGGTGCATGACCGCACCGGTGATCGTCGTGCCGGCGCGGCTCGGCGTGACCGTGCCGGTCGCGAGCGGAATCGGCGATTCGAGCCACTTGAGCGTGTAGGTCATCGCCACGGCGTCGATGTTGACGCTGACGATCTCGCCGCTACCGGCACCGCCGAGGTACGTGCTCTTCACGATGTCGGCGTTGGCCGGACACAGCGAACCGTTGACGGGCTGCGAAGGCGGCGGCCCTTGCGTGCCGCAGCTCGATCCGGAACATTGGGGCGCATTGATCGGCGCGGGTGCGCCGCCGTCCCCCCCACCACATGCAACCAGGAAAGGGGCAATGGCAAAGGCCGTTGCCACCCCCTTCGATAAGGCGTGCGACATGCCGCTGTCTCCAATCGTTTAATTGTGCGAGCTAATGTCGCTGCCTGGATTTTTGCTGTCAATTGATGAACCCGTCTAAAAAAGGCGATTGAAACGGGTATCGTGTATTTAATCCTTGCCTGGCGCGGCATTCAGTAAGAATTAAAACGTGAGACGGGCTGCTGGAAGTGGCCGGAGTGGGGAATGTGCGACGCCGGACAGGCCGGCGAAGCGCCTTCCCGCGTATAGCGGCAGCGTTTAAAGCGGCGGTATCCGGTTTATCCCTATTCGGGATTGACTGGATAAAGAAAGGGCGGGATTAATTCGCTTGTAATCGCGCAATCGAAAGCTTGTAAATATTTGTAAATGCGCGGTCCGGAATTTTTTATATATTGCCTGATATGGGTAAATAAAAAGCCGGCCACTGGCCGGCTTTGCATTTCATGCGATGCTGAATCAGCGTTTGAGACCGGCGTCCTCGGCCGCGCCGATGTTCAGGTTCATGCACTGGATCGCGGCGCCCGATGCGCCCTTGCCGAGGTTGTCGAGGCGCGCGACCGTGACGAAGCGCGATTCGTTGCCGAACACGAACAGGTCGACCCGGTTCGTGTCGTTGTTCGCCTGCACGTCGAAGAAGCCGCCGTCGAGGTTCGCGTTCGCGTCGAACGGCGCGACGCGCACGAATGCTTCGTCCGCGTAGTACTCGGCGAACACGCGCTGCACATCCTGCGGCGTCGCGCGCTTCGCGAGCTGCTCGGGCGTGAAGTAGGTCGTCACCGCGAGACCCTTCAGGAACGGGCCGACGATCGGCGTGAAGATCGGCGGGTTCGCGAGGCCGGTGTGGGCAGCCATTTCCGGCAGGTGCTTGTGCGTGAGGCCGAGCGCGTACGGGCGCGGGCTCGCGAGCTTGCCGCCGGGCGCCGCGCTTTCGTAGTCGGCGATCATCGACTTGCCACCGCCGCTGTAGCCGGTGATCGAGTAGCTGTGCGCGGCGAACGTCGGCGCGACGATGCCCGCATCGACGAGCGGACGCATCGCGAGCACGAAGGCCGATGCGTGGCAGCCCGGCACCGCGATGCGCTTCGATGTGCGAATCTTCTCGCGCTGTGCGCGGGTCAGTTCCGGCAGGCCATACGCCCAGTCGGCGCTGGTGCGGAACGCGGTGCTCGCGTCGATCAGCGTCGTGTTCGGGTTCTCGACGAGCGAGGCCGATTCGCGCGATGCGACGTCCGGCAGGCACAGGAACGTGACGTCCGACGCGTTGATCAGGCGGCGGCGCTCGTCGACGTCCTTGCGCTTCGCTTCATCGATGCGCAGGATCTCGATGTCGCTGCGTGCCGACAGGTATTCGAAGATCTTGAGGCCGGTCGTACCTTCCTGGCCGTCGACAAAAACTTTGGTGCTCATTTCGCTCTCACTGAATGAAACGGGGGCCCGCGCCCTGAATCCGCCATTTTAAGACGTCATCCGGCGGGCCTGCACCGCGCGGGGCGAAAAAAAGACGGCCGGCGGGCCGTCTTGTGTCCCTTTGATGCCCGCCGGCGCGGACGCTCGGGGGTGTTCAGCCGCGGCCGGCGACCCAGCGGGCCGTCGCTTCGGCGACCCGCCGGCCGAATGCCTTCCCGGTCTCGAGGTCGCCCGGCAGCGGACCTTCGTCGGGCGTCGCATCCGCCGGCGACTGCGCGAGCAGGCCCGTCGAGCCGCCCAGGTAGTTGATGTCGTTGCGCGTGGCCGCCTTCGAGTTGGCCGGCATCAGGCTCGTGCCGACCCACACCATCCCATGCTGCATCGACAGCGTGACGAAATATTGAATCGTCGAGAACTTGTCGCCGTTCATCGTCGCGGAGTTCGTGAAGCCCGCGGCGATCTTGTCCTTCCATTTCTGCGTGAACCACGCTTTCGACGTTGCATCGGCGAATTGCTTGAACTGCGCCGACGGGCCGCCCATGTAGGTCGGCGCGCCGAAGACGATCGCGTCGGCCGCGTCGAGCGCGGCCCAGCCCGCGTCGTCGACGTCGCCGACGGGGAGCAGGCGCACGGTCGCGCCGGCTTCCTGCGCGCCCGCGTGGACGGCCTCGGCCAGTTTTTGCGTGTGACCGTAGCCGCTGTGATAGACGATGACGATGTTCGACATGAGGCGATCTCCGGAAAGGAACGGGAACGGCGGCCGCAGCGGCACGCCGCGTCACGCGTCGCCGGCCGGCGGCGCGACGGATGCGCGGCGTGGGCCGCGACCGGTGACGAAGAGTCTAGCAAGCCGAAATGACGGGTAAGCGCGCGGGCGCGGAGTACAAAATTTCGTGGCGGCAGGCAATCGGGGCGCGGCGGCGCGCGATGTCCGGCGCCCGTTACTGCCCGTAGTTGACCGTGAGTTTCGCGGTGCCGATCGCCAGCGTGCCGATCTCGTGCTCGAACATCGGCGCGGGGCGGCCCTGCGCGACGCGCAGGTCGTCGCCCCTCAGCGCGTAGACGGTGATCACGTAGCGGTGCGGCTTGCCGGGCGGCGGGCACGGGCCGCCGTAGCCGTCGATCCCGAAGTCGTTGCGCGCCTCGCTCGCGCCGATGCGCCGCAGGAAGCCGGACGCGCTCGCGTCGGCGGGCAGGCTCGTGACCGTCGCCGGAATGCCCGCCACGGCCCAGTGCCACCAGCCGTGCCCCGGCGCGTCGGGATCGAAGATCGTGACCGCGTAGCCGCGCGTGCCGGGCGGCGGGTTGTGCCAGGTGAGCTGCGGCGAGTGGTTACCGCCCTTGCAGTCGCCGCGGTCGAACACGTTCGCGGCACGGACGCGTCCGCCCGGCGTCAGGTCGTCGCTCGTCACGGTGAACGGGCCTTCCGCATGGGCGGGCAGGGCAGTGAGGACGGCGGCGTAAAGGAGGGCGGCGAGGAACGGCGGCGGGCGACCCGATGGCGCAGGCGGAGTGATCCGGCGATCCACACGCATATGGCGCTTCTCCCGTCACGTGGGCCGGGCTGATACTCCCGGCGTTGTTGGCGTGGTGCGTTGCCTGCGCAGCTGATGGCAGCGATGGATCAAGTCTAGCATTAGGGTTCGATGAGCGATGCACACCGCGACCCGCGGTCGCGATCGTTTCCTGTGCGAATCGGCGGACGAAAAAAAACCGCCCGCGATGAAGCGGGCGGCTTGTTCAGCCAGGACGCCGGCCAGCGGGCCGGCGCGGCGTCATTCCTTCGGGGCCGTCGCGCCGCCGTGCGCAGCCGACCACTCGGCCGGTGCGTGCAGGAATTTCTCGACTTCGTCGAGCGTCTTCGTCTCGAAGTAGCCCGACGCCTTCGCGACGCGCAGCACGTCCCACCACGTGGCGAGCGCGTGCAGGTCGACGTCGATGTCCTTCAGGACCGACACGCTTTCCTTGAAGATGTCGTAGTGGAACAGCACGAAGCAGTGGTTCACCGTCGCGCCCGCGGTGCGCAGCGCGTTGACGAAGTTGATCTTGCTGCGGCTGTCGGTCGTCAGGTCTTCCACCAGCAGCACGCGCGAGCCTTCTTCCAGATGGCCTTCGATCTGCGCGTTGCGGCCGAAACCCTTCGGCTTCTTGCGCACGTACTGCATCGGCACCATCATCCGGTCCGCGATCCATGCCGCGAACGGGATGCCGGCCGTCTCGCCGCCCGCCACCGCGTCGATCTGCTCGAAGCCGATGTCGCGCGTGATCGTCGTTTCAGCCATTTCCATCAGCGCGCGGCGCACGCGCGGATACGAAATCAGCTTGCGGCAGTCGATATAGACGGGGCTCGCCCAGCCGGACGTGAAAATGAACGGTTTTTCTGCGTTGAAGTGCACTGCCTGCACTTCGAGCAGGATTTTGGCGGTCGTATCCGAGATCGACTGACGATCGTAGCCTGTCATGGGCATTCCTTGGGTGATGAGCGAAGAGCGGGCGCGGGCCCGGTGGCGCAGCAAGGGGAACCTGCCCAGGGGGCCGGGGCGCGATCGGAGGGCCAATCGCATCGCTGCGCGCGTAGCCGGCTATTTTACCCGATTCAGGCCGGTTTTCGGCGGAATTCGCGCAGGTTCGCCGCGCGGCTCACCACCGGCGAAACAAGCGGGGCCGGACCGCTCGCGCGCTGATGCGGAGGATGCGGCGCTGCACCAACATGCGTCATGCGCGGGGTGTACACTAGGCGACCCTTAGAAATCGTTCAGTACTTTGTACTTTCCTCTTGCCACCCGCCAAGGTTCGATGGCGTGCCGATCCGGCGCGCCGCGTGCCGTCTCGCAGTCGACCACCCCCTCGATTCAAGCAGACGCGGCCGAAGGTGCTGTGTACTGAACCGTCAATATTTCGCATGTCTCTCGCAGGTCAATCATGGACGAACAACTGAAGCAGGCCGCACTCGCTTATCACCTGAACCCGAAACCCGGCAAGATTTCGGTCACCCCGACCAAGCCGCTGTCGAACCAGCTCGATCTGTCGCTCGCGTATTCGCCGGGCGTCGCCGCTGCGTGCGAAGCGATCCACGCCGATCCGCTCGACGCGCAGAAGTACACGTCGCGCGGCAACCTCGTCGGCGTCATCACGAACGGCACCGCCGTGCTCGGCCTCGGCAACATCGGCCCGCTCGCCGCGAAGCCGGTGATGGAAGGCAAGGGCTGCCTCTTCAAGAAATTCGCGGGCATCGACGTGTTCGATATCGAACTGTCGGAGTCCGACCCCGACAAGCTCGTCGAGGCGATCGCCATGCTCGAGCCGACGCTCGGCGGCATCAACCTCGAGGACATCAAGGCGCCGGAATGCTTCTACATCGAGCAGAAGCTGCGCGAGCGCATGAAGATCCCCGTCTTCCACGATGACCAGCACGGTACCGCGATCATCGCGTCGGCCGCGATCCTGAACGGCCTGAAGGTCGTCGGCAAGAAGCTGTCCGAAGTGAAGCTCGTGTGCTCGGGCGCGGGCGCCGCGGCCATCGCGTGTCTGGACCTGCTGGTGAACCTCGGCCTGACGAAGTCGAACATCCTCGTTGCCGATTCGAAGGGCGTGATCTACGAAGGGCGCGGCAACCTCGATCCGTCGAAGCAGCGCTACGCGGCGACCACCGACGCACGCACGCTCGCCGACGCGATCGTCGGCGCGGACGTGTTCCTCGGCTGCTCGAGCGCGGGCGTGCTGAAGCAGGACATGGTCAAGACGATGGGCGACCGCCCGCTGATCCTGGCGCTCGCGAACCCGGAACCGGAAATCCGCCCGGAAGACGCGAAGGCCGTGCGCCCGGACGCGATCGTCGCGACCGGCCGTTCGGACTACCCGAACCAGGTCAACAACGTGCTGTGCTTCCCGTTCATCTTCCGCGGCGCGCTCGACGTCGGCGCGACGACGATCACGGAAGAAATGAAGCTCGCGTGCGTCCGCGCGATCGCCGAGCTGGCGCAGGAAACCGACCAGAGCGAGGAAGTCGCGAAGGCGTATGAAGGCCACTCGCTCGAGTTCGGGCCGGACTACCTGATTCCGAAGCCGTTCGATCCGCGCCTGATCATCAAGATCGCACCGGCCGTCGCGCAAGCCGCGATGGATTCGGGCGTCGCCACCCGTCCGATCCAGGACATGGACGCGTACCGCGAGCAGCTCGGCGCGACCGTCTACCGCACCGGCATGGTGATGCGCCCGGTGTTCGCGACGGCGAAGCAGAAGCAGGCCCGCATCGTGTTCGCCGAGGGCGAGGACGAGCGCGTGCTGCGCGCCGCGCAGTTCGTGCTGCAGGAAAAGATCGCGAAGCCGATCCTCGTCGGCCGTCCGTCGGTCGTCGACATGCGCCTCGCGAAGATCGGCTCGAAGCTGAAGGCCGGCACCGATTTCGAAATCGTCGATCCGGAAGACGATGCGCGCTACCACCGCTACTGGCAGGCGTACCAGGAGATCGGCGCGCGTGACGGCGTGACGCCGGAAGTCGCGAAGGCCGCGATGCGCAAATTCAACACGCTGATCGGCGCGATGCTCGTGCACCTGGGCGACGCGGACGGCATGATCTGCGGGATGATCGACACGTTCCACAGCCACCTGAAGTTCATCGAGCAGGTGCTGGGCCGCGCAAAGGGCGCCGAGCACTTCGCGGCGATGAACCTGCTGATGCTGCCGGGCCGCAACCTGTTCCTGTGCGATACGTACGTGAACGAGCAGCCGAGCGCCGAACAGCTTGCCGACATGACGATCCAGGCCGCGGCCGAGATCGAGCGCTTCGGCATTGCGCCGAAGGCCGCGCTGCTGTCGAACTCGAACTTCGGCAGCGCCCCGTCGGCGTCGTCGCGCCGGATGGGTGAGGCCCGCAAGCTGATCGTCGAACGCGCACCGAACCTGGAAGTCGACGGCGAAATGCACGGCGATGCGGCGCTGTCGGAAGTGATCCGCAAGCAGGCATTCCCCGGCACGACGCTGTCGGGCGAGGCGAACCTGCTGATCATGCCGAACGTCGAAGCAGCCAACATCGCGTACAACCTGCTGAAGATGGTCGGCGGCGAAGGCGTGACGGTCGGCCCGTTCCTGCTCGGCGCGGCGAAGCCGGTCCACATCCTGACGCCGGCTGCGACCGTGCGCCGGATCATCAATATGACGGCCGTTGCCGCCGCGAACGTGAATACGCAGTAAGTCCACGCCCGCGTGTGCCGCGCTTCACGCGCGGCGCAATGAAAAACGCCACGGAACCTGCGTTCCGTGGCGTTTTTTTTGTCGTGACGCGAGCGGGTGGCAACTCGCCGGCGGGCATCCGGCAGCGAATGCCCGCCGCGTGCCGTTACGCGACCTGCTGGTGCGACTGGCCGCCTGCCGGCGCCCGCCACTTGGCGAGCAGCGTGTTCCACTTCTGGCGTACCGCGCGCAGGTTGTTCTCCTTCACGTGGCCGTAGCCGCGAATGCCGTCCGGCAGCGCCGCGAGCTCGAGGGCGAGCGGGCGGTTGGCCGCGTTCAGCTTGGCGAGCACCTCGCCGATCAGCGCTTCGTACTCGCCGATCAGCGCACGCTCGGTGCGACGCTCCTCGGTGCGGCCGAACGGGTCGAGCCCCGTGCCGCGCAGAAACTTCGCCTTCGCGAGCAGCCGGAACGCCGACATCATCCACGGGCCGTACGCCTTCTTCACGAGATGGCCGTGTGCGTCCGTCTTCGCGAACAGCGGCGGCGCGAGGTGGAATTTCAGCTTCCAGTCGCCTTCGAACTGCGCGGACAGGCGCGCGAGGAACGCCGGATCGGACTGCAGCCGCGCGACCTCGTATTCGTCCTTGTACGCCATCAGCTTGAACAGGTTGCGCGCGACCGCTTCGGTCAGCTGCTCCTGCACCGTATCGCCGTCTGCCAGTGCGCGCTCGGCTGCGCGCACCGTGTCGACGAATGCCGCATAGCGTGCTGCGTACGCGGCATTCTGGTACGCGGTGAGGAATTCCACGCGCTTCGCGATCAGGGCGTCGACCGCCTTCTTCGTGTGCAGCGCGATCACCGTTGCACCTTGCGCGGCGCGCGTGTCGCCGGCCGCGGCCTGCTTCACGCTCGCCAGGTCGTACGCGGCGCGGCGGCCCCAGTCGAATGCCGCGCGGTTCTTCTCGACCGATACCGCATTCAGCTCGATCGCGCGGACGAGCGACGCGAGCGTGAGCGGCAGCCAGCCTTTCTGCCACGCGTAGCCGAGCACGAACGGGTTCGTGTAGATCGCGTCGCCGAGCAGCGCCACCGCGAAGCGGTTCGCGTCGATGAAATCGACGGCCTCGCCTGCCGCCGCGCGGATGTCGTTCTCGGCGGACAGGCCGGGGAACGCCCAGTTCGGGTTCTTGATGAACTCGGCGGTCGGCGTTTGCGCGCTGTTGACGACCACGCGCGTCGTGTCGTGCCGCATCCGCGACGTGCACTCGTCGCCGGCCGTGACGATCGCGTCGCAGCCGATCACGAGGTCGGCTTCGCCCATCGCGATCCGCGTTGCGTGGATGTCGGTCGGCGCGTGCGAGATCTGCACGTGGCTCATCACGGCGCCGCCCTTCTGCGCGAGGCCGGTGACGTCGAGCACGGTCACGCCCTTGTTTTCCAGGTGCGCGGCCATCCCGAGCAGCGCGCCGATCGTGACGACGCCCGTGCCGCCGACGCCCGTGACGAGCACGCCGTATGCGCGGTCGATGTCCGGCAGCGTCGGCTCAGGGATCGGCGGCAGTGCGTCGCCGTCGACCGACACGGCCTTCGGCTTCTTCAACTGGCCGCCCTCGACCGTGACGAAGCTCGGGCAGAAGCCCTTCACGCACGAGAAGTCCTTGTTGCAGCTCGACTGGTTGATCTGGCGCTTCGTGCCGAATTCGGTTTCCAGCGGCTCGACCGACAGGCAGTTCGACTGCACCGAGCAGTCGCCGCAGCCTTCGCACACCGCGTCGTTGATCACGACGCGCTTCGCCGGGTCCGGGTATGTACCGCGTTTGCGGCGGCGGCGCTTCTCGGTCGCGCAGGTCTGGTCGTAGATCAGGATCGTCGTGCCTTCGATCTCGCGCAGTTCGCGCTGCACGTCGTCGAGCTGGTCGCGATGATGGATCGTCACGCCCGGCGCGAGCAGCGCTTTCTGGCTGTCGTACTTCTCCGGCTCGTCGGTGACGATCACGATCTTCTTCGCGCCTTCGGACGCGAGCTGGTGCGTGATCTGCGGCACCGTCAGCACGCCGTCGACCGGCTGGCCGCCCGTCATCGCGACGGCGTCGTTGTACAGGATCTTGTAGGTGATGTTCGCCTTCGACGAGATCGCCGCGCGCACGGCCAGCAGGCCCGAGTGGAAATAGGTGCCGTCGCCGAGGTTCGCGAACACGTGCTTCTCGTCCGTGAACGGCGCCTGGCCGATCCACGGTACGCCTTCACCGCCCATCTGGCTGAAGGTGCTCGTGCTGCGGTCCATCCACACGGTCATGTAGTGGCAGCCGATGCCGGCGATCGCGCGCGAGCCTTCCGGCACGTTGGTCGACGTGTTGTGCGGGCAGCCCGAGCAGAACCACGGCTTGCGCTCGGTCTGCACGTGCGGCTTCGCGAGCGCCATTTCCTTCGCGTTGATCACGGCGAGCCGCGCGGCGATGCGCGCGCGCACGTCGGACGGCAGCTCGAACTTCTCGAGGCGCGTCGCGATCGCCTTCGCGATGATCGCGGGCGACAGCTCGTAGTGCGCGGGCAGCAGCCAGTTGCCCATCGGCACCGACCATTCGCCGCCGGCGCCGTCCTTCTCGTCGAACTTGCCGAACACGCGCGGCCGCTGGCCGTCGGGCCAGTTGTACAGCTCTTCCTTGATCGCGTATTCGAGGATCTGGCGCTTTTCCTCGACGACGAGGATTTCGTCGAGGCCGCGCGCGAACGCCTGCGCGCCCTGCGCTTCGAGCGGCCACACGCAGCCGACCTTGTAGAGCCGGATGCCGATCCGCGCGCAGGTTTCGTCGTCGAGGCCGAGGTCCGTCAGCGCCTGGCGCACGTCGAGGTAAGCCTTGCCGCCCGTCATGATCCCGAAGCGCGCGCTCGGCGAATCGATCTCGATCCGGTCGAGCTTGTTCGCGCGCACATAGGCGAGCGCCGCGTACCACTTGTAGTCGAGCAGCCGGGCTTCCTGCACGAGCGGCGGGTCGGGCCAGCGGATGTTCAGTCCGCCTTCCGGCAGGATGAAGTCGGTCGGCAGCACGATCTCGGTGCGATGCGGGTCGATGTCGACCGACGCCGACGATTCGACGACGTCCGTCACGCACTTGAGCGCGACCCACAGGCCCGAGTAGCGGCTCATGGCCCAGCCGTGCAGGCCGAAATCGAGATATTCCTGCACATTGGACGGGAACAGCACGGGCAGCCCGCAAGCCTTGAAGATGTGCTCGGACTGGTGCGCGAGCGTCGACGATTTCGCCGCGTGGTCGTCGCCGGCGAGCACCAGCACGCCGCCGTGCTGTGACGAGCCGGCCGA
The DNA here is from genome assembly GCF_017104975.1 of Burkholderia sp. Ac-20344. Lineage (NCBI taxonomy): Bacteria > Pseudomonadati > Pseudomonadota > Betaproteobacteria > Burkholderiales > Burkholderiaceae > Burkholderia > Burkholderia sp. Ac-20344. The sequence goes on along the minus strand of NZ_JAAGPP010000105.1, from coordinate 10,945 downwards.
GTTCGCATGTTTGAATACGTCACCGGTGCGGTCGACGCCCGGGCCCTTGCCGTACCACATGCCGAACACGCCGTCGTGCTTCGCGCCGGGGTACAGGTTCACTTGCTGGGAGCCCCACACGGCGGTGGCAGCGAGATCTTCGTTGAGGCCGGGCTGGAAGACGATCTGGTGGGCGGCCAGGTGCTGCTTGGCCTTCCAGAGCGAGAGGTCGAGGCCGCCGAGCGGCGAACCGCGATAGCCGGAGATGAAGCCGGCCGTATTGAGACCGGCGGCGCGATCGCGTTCCTGCTGGAGCATCGGCAGGCGCACGAGGGCCTGGATGCCGCTCATGTACGCGCGACCGCGTTCCAGTGTGTATTTGTCATCAAGCGTGACGGACTTCAGCGCGGCTTCTAGCGACGCGCGTTGGCCTGCGTCTAGCGGGGCATTCATTAACAGTCTCCTCCACCCAGTTTGGGATCACCAAAACTCGACTGCTTCGGGCATCTTGTGGACGCGTCGGCAGTGGCCGGCATATTGGCCGGTTTTAAGCGATGGTAGCACTGGGGCAAACCCGCCGCCCATCGGTTGGCATGCGGGGAAATTGCGGCGGCGCATCAGAAAAACAGGGCGGAACCATGCGTTACATCATGTAAAAGCATGTAAAGCCGGGTTCATCTGCGGGTAAATGCCGTTAATCTTGTCGGCCTGCCGGAGGTGCCCGGCCGCGTTGGTTCGTTTCGACGCAATCGGAGAGGCGCCGGCAGTTTTACAGGAGGTGCAATGAACACACGTCATATCCAGAGTTTCCTGATCGTGTCCGCCGCGTTTTTCTCGATGACGGGCCCGGTGCACGCGCGAGGCGCGAGCGCACTGGCGGCAGCCGGCGCGCAGATGCAGCAGATCGTGCCGGCCCAGGACGCCGTCGCGCAGCCGTCGGCCGAGCGCGCCGTCGCATCGAAGGCGAACGCGCGTTGATCCGGTCGCGCGGCCAGTGGGCCGCGCCGGAATGCAAAAAGGGCGGGAATTCGAGGATTCCCGCCCTTTTTCTTTGTGCCGCACGGATCGTGCGGGCTGCCGGGTTGCCCCGGGCAGCGGCCCGCCGGATGCGTCAGGCCTTGTCCTGCACGACGCCGCGGCGGATCTGGTCGAGCTCGATCGATTCGAACAGCGCCTTGAAGTTGCCTTCGCCGAAGCCCTGGTTGCCCTTGCGCTGGATGATCTCGAAGAAGATCGGCCCGATCTGGTTCTCGGTGAAGATCTGCAGCAGCAGGTCGTCGCGCGCGCCGTCGATCAGGATCTTGCGCTTCTTCAGTTCTTCCAGCGATTCGCCGTGGTTCGGCACGCGGCGGTCGACCAGTTCGTAATACGTGTCGATCGTGTCGAGCAGCTTCACTTCCTTGCTGCGCAGGCCGTCGACCGCCTGGTAGATGTCGGTGGCGCCGAGCGCGATGTGCTGGATGCCTTCGCCGTGGTACGCGTCGAGGTATTCCTGGATCTGGCCGGCCGTGTCCGAGCCTTCCTCGTTGATCGGGATGCGGATCTTGCCGCACGGCGACGTCATCGCCTTCGACTTCACGCCCGTCACCTTGCCTTCGATATCGAAGTAGCGCACTTCGCGGAAGTTGAACAGGCGCTCGTAGAACTCGGCCCATTCCTGCATGCGGCCGCGGTGCACGTTGTGCGTCAGGTGGTCGATATAGGTGAGGCCGTGGCCGACCGGGTTCGGGTTCGCGCCGGCGATCGGCTCGAAGTCGACGTCGTAGATGCTGATGTCGCCGATCGCACCCGGCTGCGCGCCGTTCTTGCCGCGCCAGCGGTCGACGAAGTAGATCAGCGAATCGCCGATGCCCTTGATCGCCGGGATGTTCAGCTCCATCGGGCCCGTCTTGTTGTCGAAGCCCCACGCGCCGAGGTCGAGCGCGCGCTGGTACGCTTTCGCGGCGTCCTGCACGCGGAACGCGATCGCGCAGATCGACGGGCCGTGCAGGCGCGCGAAGCGTTGCGCGAACGAATCGGGTTCGGCGTTGATGATGAAGTTGATGTCGCCCTGGCGGTACACCGTCACATCTTTGTGCCGGTGGCGCGCGATCGCGGTGAAACCCATCCGTTCGAACAGTTGTCCGAGCGCTTTCGGGTCCGGTGCCGTGTATTCGATGAATTCGAAGCCGTCGGTGCCGACGGGGTTGTCCCAGTTCGGGATCTGCATGGCGTGTCTCCTGTGGGGGCGATCGGCCGGGGCGACGTGCGCAGGTCCGGCCTGGTTCGATGTCGAACGTGGCACACGCGGCGGCGTGCGCGACGAATCGGTACGTGCGACAGAGTGTAGCGGGCAGCCGCGAGCGTAAACTTGCGAACTTAATTGCCCGAACCTACGATGGCGCAATTTCCAGTCTCTAAATATTCATTGGAGGGCAGAAGATGGCGCAAGCCGAATTGGATGCCATCGACCGGCGGATTCTCGCGATTCTTCAGGAGAACGGGCGCCTGTCGAACCAGGAGATCGCCGAGCGCGTGAACCTGTCGCCGAGCCCGTGCCTGCGGCGGATCCGGCGGCTCGAGGAGATCGGCGTGATCACCGGCTATGTCGCGCTGCTGAATCCGCAGATGCTCGGGCTTGACCTGCTCGCGTACGTGAGCGTGCGGCTCGAGAAGCGCGGCGGCCTCGCGCCGGTGCGGGCCGACGAAACGTCGGCGCGTGCCGGCGCGACCCATGCGGAGCTGTTTCGCGCGGCCGTGCAGGCCTGGCCGGAAGTGGTTGCGTGCCACGCGATGACGGGGGACATGGATTACCTGCTGCGCGTGCAGGTCGAGGACATGGCGCATTTTTCCCGCTTCGTGCAGGAGCATCTGCTGCATCACCCGTCGGTGATCGACGTGAAGACGAGCTTTTCGCTCGAATGCTTCAAGGAGACGACGGCGTTGCCGATTCGTTCGGTGCGCTAGTGCGCGGCGGGGAAGGGAAGAGGGGCCGGGCACGCCGCAGGCGCGGCCCGGCTGGCCGACAAGGTTGACGTCAGGCCGTCAGTGCGACAGGCATCAGCGATTCGATGAACTTCGTGGTGCGGCGCGCCTGGCGCTTCATCGCGTAGTCGAACACCGCGGCCTGTTCCTGCAGCATCTCGGCGATGATCGTCGAGTGGTCTGCCGGCGGCAGCGACAGGTACGCATCGGCTTCGCCGTATGCGTATTCGATCCGCATCCCGGATTTCTTCGCGATGTGCATCATCGTCGCGTTACGCGACAGGCAATGCATGTACAGCATCGTCACATGCGTGTTGCGGCTGCGGATCGCCGCGCGCTCGAACAGCTTCGAGCCGACGCCGCGGCCGCGTGCGCTTTCGAGCACCGACACGCCGAATTCGGCCGTGCGCTTGTCGCCCTCGGCCGGCAGGTAGGCCAGGTGGCCGACGCCAATCAGTTCGAGGTCGTGGTCGAACACGCCGAACACTGTGTCGCGACCGAAGTCGATCGTGCGGACATAGTTCTCGATCACGTGGTCGGGCACCATCTGGCCGAAGCGCAGCAGGCGATCCTCTTCGTCGAGCGAGAGAAAGTGGGTGAGCATCTGCTCACGGTCTTTGGAAGCCAGTTCCCTGACGAGAACCGGCGCACTACCGGCGTTGCCGACGACATCGGCGGTGCCGTTGAATTGCGTGTTCATCGTGGGTTCCTCAGTGTGTGACCGTACGGCGGGTTGTGCAATGCAACAGCATTTTACCCGACCGCCGGCCCCTGGATTGGGGAAAACCCGTATTTGACGATGTTTAAGCTGGAGGATGAATTCTAAATCTGCTTAGTTAATTTACTATCTATTTGATTTTAAACAGATTTAAAATTCATCATATGAAATGAGCGGCGGGCGGTCGCAGTGTGCCCGTCGTGCAACGCTTGCTGCTGCGCATCAATCAGGCGGCCGTCGACAGCCCGCGCTCGATCAGGTCGATCACCTGCTCGGCGAAGTCGCGGTAGCCGAGGCGGCCGCCGGGCTTCAGCCACGTGAACGTCCAGTTGATCATCCCGAACACCATCATCGTCACGGAGGTCTGGTTTTCCTTCGAGATGCGGTCCGGGTACGCGCGTGCGAGCTGCCGCGTGAACGCCGCGACGATGTCGCGCTGGCGGTCGAGCACGATTTCGCGCTGCGCGTCCTCGAGATACTTCACGTCGTTGAGCAGCGCGACGTGGCGGCTGTGCGACGTCTCGTACTCGGAGAGGAATGCGCGCACGAGCTCGGCGAACGCGTCGCGCTCGCTGAGGCCGCGCCGCTGGCTGGCCCCTTCGACCTCGGCGATGATCAGCATCAGCCGTTTCGTGTAGCGGTCCAGCAGGTCGAACAGGATCGCTTCCTTGCTCTCGTAATAATGATAGAGGCGCGCCTTCGACGTGCCGCTCGCGGTCGCGAGATCGGACATCGACGTGCTCGGGTAGCTCGTCTGCGCGAATTTCTCGGCGGCCAGATCGAGGATCTGCTCGCGCTGGGATTCGTGGTCGGGCGCTCGGGTACGGGCCATGGTCGAATGCGGAAGATTAGCGGTGCGTCATGGCCACGCGGGCTGCGCGCACCTGCGTGGAAGAGAGGGCGTCGGGTGCGTCGTCCTGCAGGTCGAGCCGGCCGGCCGCCGCGAGCTCGCGGCAGCGCCACCAGGCGATCGAGTCGCTGACGAACAGCCCGCCGCGGTCGGCGTCGGCCATGATGCTGCCGACGAGGCGCCGCGCGGGCAGCCAGTCGGTTTCCGCGCGTGCGACGATCAGCGCGTCGAGGTCCTCGTAGCGGCCGCTCTTGATCGTGTTGCTGACCCAGTAGCGCAGCTCGGCGTTCAGGTGCTTCGCCTCCTGCCATTCGAGCGCGAGGCGGCCGATGCGCAGCACCGAAATCGGCGCGGCCACCGGGCGCTTGCGCGCCAGTTCGGCAGGCGAGAACATGCCGGTCGCGCACGCCTGGTCAGCGCGCGACAGCGACGCGCGCTGCGCCGAGTCGAGGTCGGCGGCCGACAGCCGCACTTCGTTCAGGCGCTGCGGGACGTTGCGCAGGTGATAGGCGACGCGGCGCAGCAGCAGCTTGTCGCCGACGCTCGGCGCATGCCACACGACCACCTGGCCCGTATCCGTCGCGAGCTGGTCGAGGCGCGCGAACTCGCCTTCGATCTCCGCGTTCCAGTCGGGAATCCGGTCGCCGAGCACGTGTTGCCAGAAGGCGGCGCGCGTGTCGGGCGTCTCGTCGGCGCCCTTGAGCGGCCCGACGCCGAGATCGTCGAGCAATCCGACGACGCGCTCGTCGCGTCCGGCTTGCGCGAGTGCCTCGCGCAGCGACGCGGCGGCGGTGCCGCCCTGAATCACATGAATGGTACTCATCGGCCTGTCGTCAACAAAAGAAAGCCGCCGGCCGGGCGGACGTTGCGATGTCCAGCCGGCCGGCGGCCCCTAGTGTAAGCGAGATGTGTGACGGCGAGAAACCGTCCGGCGCAGCGACGCGACGTCGGTCAACGCTCGTCGTAGCTCACGACGACCTTGTCGCTGATCGGGTGGCACTGGCACGTGAGGACGAAGCCGTCCTTCACTTCATGCTCTTCGAGGGTGTAGTTCTTCTCCATCCGTACTTCGCCCTCGAGCACCTTCGCGCGGCATGTGCAGCACACGCCGCCCTTGCACGCGTACGGCAGCGCGAGGCCCGCGCGCAGGCCGACATCGAGCAGGCTCACGCCTTCGTACGGCAGTCGCAGCTTGCGCTTCTTGCCGTCGAGCACGATTTCCAGGTCGGCAGCCGGCGTCTGGTCGGTGATTTCGACGACCGGCGCGCCGGCCTGCGGCAGCGGCGTGCCGAAGCGCTCGACGTGCACCTTCGCCTGCGGCACGCCGGCCGCCTTCAGCGCGGCCTCGGCCGCATCCATCATCGGCGCGGGGCCGCAAATGAATGCCTCGTCGATCGCGTCGGCCGGTGTCAGCGTGGCGAGGAATTCCGCGCATTTCGCCTGGTCGAGCACGCCGTTGAACAGCTCGACGTCCTGCTGGTCGTCAGACAGCACGTGATAGAGGACGAAGCGGTTCATGTAGCGGTTCTTCAGATCCTCGAGCTCCTCGGCGAACATGATCGCGTCGACGCTGCGATTGCCGTAGATCAGCGTGAACGTGCTGCGCGGCTCCAGTTCGAGCGTCGTCTTCACGATGGCGAGTACCGGTGTGATCCCCGAGCCGCCGGAAAACGCCACGTACTGCTTGCCGTGGTCGGCGTTCAGGTGCGTGAAGAAACGACCGTCCGGCGTCATCACGTCGATCGTGTGGCCCGGCTTCAACGTATCGAACGCGAAGTTCGAGAAGCGGCCGCCGCGCACGCGCTTGATGCCGATGCGCAGTTCGCCGTCTCGGTCATAGTCCGTCGTGCCGACGCAGATCGAATACGAGCGGCGGGTTTCCTCGCCGTCGATGTGGGTCTTCAGCGTGACGAACTGGCCCTGCGTGAAGCGGTACGCATCGCGCAGCTCGGGCGGCACGTCGAAGGAGACGGTCACGGCGTCGGCGGTCTCGGGCCGCACGTCGCGGATACGCAGCGGATGAAATTGCGGGGTCGCCATATCGATTAATAAGGTTTGAAGTAGTCGAAGGGTTCGCGGCAGTCGACGCAGCGATACAGCGCCTTGCAGGCCGTGGACGCGAATTGCGCGAGACGCTCGGTGCGGGCGGAGCCGCAGCGCGGGCACGCGGGCGCCGCGACCGGTCGCGGCACGAAGCGCACGACGTTTTCCCGCGGCGCGGTGCTGCCGCACTGGCCGGCTGGCGGCGCGATACCGTACGCGCGCAGCTTGTCGCGGGCTTCCTGCGTGATCCAGTCGGTCGTCCACGCGGGCGCGAGCACCGTCTCGATCCGGTGCGGCGGGAGGTCGGCGGCCTGCATGGCGGCGGCGATGTCCTCCGCGATCTGCGACATGGCAGGGCAGCCCGAGTAGGTCGGCGTGATCACGACTTCGAGCTGGCCGTCGTCCGCGCGGCGGACGTCGCGCAGGATGCCGAGCTCGCGGATCGACACGACCGGGATCTCGGGGTCGGGCACGGCTTCGAGCACGTCCCATGCACGGGCGAGCAAGGGATCGTCGCGGTGCGCGGCAGGCACGGCGTTGGCGGGGGCGGCGGTCTGGTCGGACATCGTCGGGCTCCGTGGCGTCGGGGTTACCAGGTCGCGCCGGGGTGCTGGCGTGCGAGGCTTTGCAGTTCCGCGAGCAGGTAGCCCATGTGTTCCGAGTGCTCGCCCTGCTTGCCGGTCGTCACATGCTGCACGGGGGCCGGCAGCGTGAGCGTCGCCTCCGCGAGCGCGTCGTCCACGTCCGCGCGCCATGCTGCTTCGAGCGAGGCCGGTGCGGGGGCGATGCCCTCGGCGGCGACCGCGTCGTCGATTGCATCGGCGGCGAAGAATTCGCGCGTGTACGGCGTCAGGTAGTCGAGCGCGTCTTGAGCACGACGGTGCGATTCGTCGGTGCCGTCACCGAGGCGAACGAGCCACTCGCGTGCATGCTGCACGTGATAGCGGGTTTCCTTCACCGATTTCGCGGCGATCGCCGCGAGCTGCGTGTCGGTCGACGTTTCGAGCGCGGTCCACACGTGCAGCATCAGCGCCGAGTACAGGAAGTTGCGCACGATCGTCACCGCGTAGTCCTTGTCGGCGTGCGCGGTGCCGGCGACCGGGCCGTAGTGCGGCAGCTCGGCGAGCGTGAAGTTCGCGAACTCGCGCTCGGTGCGGAAGTACGCATAGTCGTCCTCGGTCTTCGTCGCGCCGGTGAGCTGGCGCTCGAGTTCGGCCGCGTGCGTATACAGCATGCGCGCCTGGCCGATGAGGTCGAGGCTCATGTTGGTGAGTGCGATGTCTTCCTCGAGGATCGGGCCATGGCCGCACCATTCGGCGTTGCGCTGACCGAGGATCAGCGTGTTGTCCGCGAGGCGCAGCACGTAGGAGAGGTGTTCGGGCGTGATCGTCATGGCGCGGGCGTTACATGTGGTTGACTTCGTCGGGCAGCGTGTAGAACGTCGGGTGACGGTAGATCTTGTCGCCCGCCGGTTCGAACAGCTCGGCCTTCTCGCTCGGATCCGACGCTGTGATCGCCGACGATGGCACCACCCAGATGCTCACGCCTTCCTGGCGGCGCGTGTAGACGTCGCGCGCCATGCGCAGCGCCATCGATGCGTCGGCGGCGTGCAGGCTGCCGCAATGCTTGTGGTCGAGCCCCTGCTTGCTGCGCACGAACACTTCCCAGATCGGCCATTCCTTGTTCATCACTTTCTCCTGAATCCTGAATTCGATGGTGTGCCGCTCAGGCGGCGTGCTGTTTGGCGCGCGCGCGGCGCTTGGCTTCATGGGCGAGCGCGGCTTCGCGTACCCATGCGCCGTCCTCGTGCGCTTTCACGCGCGTCGCGAGGCGTTCCTTGTTGCACGGGCCGTCGCCGTTGACCACGCGCCAGAATTCGTCCCAGTCGATCGTGCCGTAGTCGTGATGGCCGCGCGCGTCGTTCCACTTCAGGTCGGGATCGGGCAGCGTCACGCCGAGCACCTTCGCCTGGTCGACCGTCGCGTCGACGAATTTCTGCCGCAGGTCGTCGTTCGTGATCCGCTTGATGCCCCACTTTGCAGACTGGTTGCTGTGGACCGAATCGGCGTCGCTCGGGCCGAACATCATCAGCACCGGCCACCACCAGCGGTTCACGGCCTGCTGGACCATCGCGCGTTGCGCGTCGCTGCCCTTCATCATCGACAGCAGTGCATCGAAGCCCTGGCGCTGGTGGAACGATTCTTCCTTGCACACGCGGATCATCGCGCGCGCGTACGGACCGTACGTGCAGCGGCACAGCGGGATCTGGTTCATGATCGCGGCGCCGTCGACGAGCCAGCCGATCACGCCGACGTCGGCCCAGGTCGGCGTCGGGTAGTTGAAGATGCTCGAGTATTTCGCCTTGCCGGCATGCAGCGCGTCGATCAGCGAATCACGCGACACGCCGAGCGTTTCGGCCGCGCTATAAAGATAGAGGCCGTGGCCGGCTTCGTCCTGGACCTTCGCGAGCAGGATCGCCTTGCGCTTCAGGCTCGGCGCGCGCGAGATCCAGTTGCCTTCGGGCAGCATGCCGACGACTTCCGAGTGCGCGTGCTGCGAGATCTGGCGAACCAGCGTCTTGCGATAGGCGTCGGGCATCCAGTCTTGCGGTTCGATCTTGCCGTCGGCGGCCATGACCGCATCGAACCGCGCCTGCTCGGGCGACTCGGCTGCGGCGTCGAGCGGCGCGACGTTGCCGGGGATGTCGAGGGATTGCGTGTACATGGCGAGACTCTCGTCCGGTTGAATGTGTGCGAAGTATAAACCAACCGACCGGTCGGTTAATAAATTTCTTGAGGATTTGCGGCGAGACTCGGGTAAACGAGGGACGTCGGGGCGCGATCGGGTGGCGTGATGGTGGTCCGGCGCGTGGGGTTCGCGTCTTCTGCGGCACAATGCCCGCTTTCCGACGAGGATTTTGCCGATGTCATTCCGAAGCAGTATCGCCGCGGCCGTGCTGGGTGCGGCCCTCTTTGCCTCGCCGCTCGTGGCGTCGGCCTCGGCCGCGCCGGCCGGATGGGTCGCCGCGTGGGCGACCGCGCTACAGCCGATTCCGGACCTTGCCGCACCGCCGCCGCTTTATCGTGCGCCCGACGTGGCCGGGCGTGCCGTGCGCCAGATCGTCTACCCGACGGTGTCGGGGCGTGCTGCACGGATCCGGCTCAGCAATGCATACGGTCGTGCGCCGCTGGTTGTGGAGGCGGCAAGCCTCGCGCGCGCCGGCGAGGGGGCGGCGCTCTCCGGTGGCGCGGCGGTGCCGGTCCGGTTCGGCGGCAAGGCGTCGGTGACGCTTGCGCCGGGCCAGGAACTCGAAAGCGATCCGGTGGAGATCGACGTGGCGGCAGGGCGGCCGTATGCGATCAGCCTCCAGATGGGGGCGGGCCAGCGGATGACGGTCTGGCACCGCGTGTCGAACCAGTTCAATTATGTGTCTGTACCGGGCGATCACGTGAGTGATCCGGGCGCTGCCGCGTTCCGCACCCGCTTTACTCAATATGCGTGGGTGAACGAGCTCGCGGTCGAGGCCGGTTCCGCGCGTGCCAGCGTAGCCGCGATCGGTGATTCGATCACCGACGGGCTGCGCTCGAGCGTGAACCGGAACCGCCGCTGGCCGGACGCGCTCGCGCGTCGGCTGACCGCCTCCGGCGTGGAGTCGATTGGCGTCGCGAATCTTGGTATCAGCGGGAACCGGTTGCTCAGCGATTCGGTGTGTTACGGCACGTCGCTGGCGTCGCGGTTCGAACGCGATGCGCTGTCGCGCGCGGCGGTGAAGGCGGCGATCGTTCTGATCGGGATCAACGACATCAACTTTGCGGCGATGCCGCCGCGCGCGGGGCTCGATTGCGATCACCCGCATACGCAGGTCACGGCCGCATCGCTGATCGACGGCTATCGCCGGCTGATCGACGCGGCACACCGTCAGGGCGTGAAGGTTTTCGGCGCGACGCTGACGCCGGCCGGGTTGCCGGCGGAGCGCGAGGCGATCCGGCTCGAGGTGAACCGGTGGATCCGGAGCGGTAGCGGGTTCGACGGCGTGGTCGACTTCGATGCGGTGCTGCGCGATCCGGTGCGCCCGAGCGTGCTGCAGCGTCGATACGATAGCGGCGACGGCATTCATCCGAGCGACGCCGGCTACACGGCGATGGCCGACGCGGTGCCGGTCGAGCAACTGCAGGCTGCAGTGGGCGGCAAGTGACGCGCCTCTATATATAGATATAGAGGAAAGTCTTGCCGGCGAAGTGGAGGTCGGCGGCGTTACGCGGCCCCGCCGAGCCCCAAGCCCCCGTGCGCGGCAGCGCACGGGGGCTTTTTCAAAATATTTTCACCAAGGGGCTTGCGCGGATGGGGGCGGATGCTTAGAATCACGCCTCTTTCGCGCTAACGGAAACGCG